>NZ_JBFULJ010000106.1:0-9017 GCF_056400385.1 Priestia sp. P5_B4 | reverse complement strand
GAGAATGGGAAGAAGGCCATTGTAGCAGGTACTCCTACGTTAATACCGAGCATACCAGCATCTGCTTCTTCTCTAAATTGACGCACCGCTTTTGCATCTTTGGTATAAATCGTTGCTCCATTTCCAAAACGGGATTTTTCCATATAGCGAAGTGCTTCATCTAATGTGTCAGCACGAAGCAAGCTTAGCACAGGTGCAAAAATCTCTTCTTTAGCAATGGTCATATCAGGAGTTACGCGGTCAAAAATTGTTGCTCCTAAGAAATTGCCTTCCGTATGTTCATCCATTTCTTTACGTCCGTCACGAATGAGTTCCGCTCCTTCTTTCATGCCAAGTTCAATATAATCCAGCACCTTATCACGGTGCTCTTTTCGAATCACAGGCGTTAGAAGCACTTCATCATCAAAGCCGCTTCCCATAATTAATTCATCTGCTTTTTGCTTTAATTTTGCGACGAATTCATCGCCTTTTTCACCAACCACGACCACAGCGCTGCACGCCATGCATCGCTGGCCGGCACTTCCATAAGCGGAGCTGATAATATGTGATACCGCTTTATCCATATCGCAGTCTGGCATCACAACATGATGATTTTTAGCTCCAGATAAAGCCTGAACTCGTTTCCCTTGAGATGCAGCTTGTTCATAAACATATTTTGCTACCGGCTGCGATCCGACGAATGAAATCGCTTTAACTTTTTCATGCTCTATTAATCCGTTCACAACGTCGTGTGCCCCGTGCACAATATTTAATAATCCATCCGGTGCTCCTGCTTCTGTAAAAAGTTCAGCAAGTCGCGTTGCTAAAAGCGGCGTTCGCTCAGACGGTTTTAATACAAACGCATTTCCACATACAATGGCAAGAGGGAACATCCAAAGCGGTACCATCATCGGAAAGTTAAAAGGTGTGATGCCGCCAACGACACCCAGTGGAAAACGGAACATCTCAGAATCAATTTCTTCCGCTATGTTATTTAATGATTCCCCCATTAATAAAGTAGGAGCACCCGCGGCAAACTCCACGCATTCAATACCGCGCTGTACTTMACCGTAAGCTTCTTTAAAAGCCTTGCCGTTTTCTTGTACCACTAATTTAGCTAACTCTTCATGATGCTTAACTAGTAAATGCTGAAACGCAAACATTAATCTTGCTCGTTTTGGAGCAGGAACGTTACGCCATGTTTCAAATGTTTTTTGAGCTGTTTCCACCGCATTGGCTACGTCTTCTTTTGTAGAAAGCGGTACTTTTGCAATGACTTCGCCCGTCGATGGGTTAATTACCTCTCCAAATTTTCCCCCTGCCGTATCAACCCATTTTCCGCCCACGTAATTTTTTAAAACTTGCGTATCATTATTCACAACTGACATATCGCTTGGCCTCCTCAAAAAATAAGAAATGACAAATCTACCTTTATTATTGAATAAATAAATGGTGGTTGCATTAGACAAAATGTGAAACAACTCTAGATTCTCGTTTCACATTTTGCGCAGTGAACTAGGAGAAAGCATGAACTAAAATGAACATATAGTAAAATCAGCCTCAACATAAAAAAACAGCTGTTTCCAGCTGCTTACTTATCCGTTTATAAATTCCGCGCGCGACTTTTTCATCATAAACAAATATTCATATGCCATAATCATAAACTCAATTGCCAGTCGTTTTTCCGGTTCCATAAAGTCTTCACCCAGCAGCTTTTCTAGTTTTTCGATACGGTGATACAGCGTTTGCCGGACAATGTATAAACGCTTAGCCGTCTCTTGTTTAGATCCGTTGCATGCTAAATAAATTTTTAATGTTTCCATGAGTTTTGCATTATACGTTTCATCATATGTAATAACGGGCTGCAGATATTCAAACACCACTTCCTGTAAGTCTTCATGCTGATGTAAAAGCGAAATAATCCGGTACATATGCAAATCATCATAAAAATGAATAATGGTTTGTTTTTGCAGCATTTCTTGAATCGAAATTGTTTCTTTAGCCGTTTCATAGCTTTTATGCATGCAGTCAAGCTGTTCACAGTATTGGCCAATTCCGATAAAGCTAATGGCGTTCCTCTTTGAATTTTCATCCGATTCATATTGATTCATCCAGCGATGAAGGCTGTTTTCTAATCTCTCTCTCCACGTGCTAACCATTCGTTTGTTCAAAAGAATAAATAATACTTCGCGATTTCGCTCGGAGACTAATAAGTGAAAGCCTTCTTGTTCAAAAATGCTTCGCAAGATCAGCTTAAAATACGTTCGATCAAACTTCTCCCGCCTTTGCCACTTACAGCAAACAACGACACCTCCGCGAATAGGCGAATCTGAACACACTTCGTGCATAGAGTCTTTTATTTGTTCAAGAGTTAACTCTCCGTTCATCCATTTTGTCATCCATTCGGTTTCATCTACTCTTTTTTTCTCTTCGACATACAGGTCCTTCAAAAAATGCTGAGCAAGTGCAGTCGCCGTTCGGTCAACGGTGAGCACTTCAAGTTCTGTTAACGCTTCATTTATAGAAGCAACATATAGCTGAGCATAATCTTGTCCTAATAAATGAATAGGCTGCTCAATAAAATGCGGACTTTCATTTTCCCTGCTTATATAATGAAGTAGAAGCTGCTGTTTGAGCAAGTCCATCTCAGGAGCAAAGGTAAGCAATTCATTTGAAACTTTAAGGCCGACAAGAAGCCCCGTAGATTCATATAAACACTGTAAGATGAGGGCCGGATCATTAACTGTTAACAGCAGCTGATTTAGCCTATGAGAATACTGTTCTAAATCGGAAATCATTTGATAGTGCTGATTAATTAAAAGCGAGTGAACATCTTGCGTAATTTCAACGAACGGAACTTCCTCGTGAAATAAAATAATCGGAAAATCATATTCGTTCGCTTTATCAATTACAATTTGCGGAATCTTAGAAGTATAAGTGCCAAGTTCAATACACAGTCCTGATGCCTTGCAAGAAATTAATTGCTGAAGAAATGATAAACAAGATTGAGAATCTTCTCCCCAGCCTACCCCTGTTGATAAAATGAGCTCGTTTCCTTTTAGCAGCTCATTAATGCGCGTCACTTCCATCACGTGCACCCACTTAACAGAATTAGTAAGCCCTTTCTCTCCAGCTATTACTTCACAGTTTACAAAATGTTTCCTTGTTAAAATCTCTGTTACCGTTAAATATGATTTCAAGTCAACACCGCCCCTAGCGAATTTCACATCATGTCTCCTGGATCATTAACGCGTATTTCGCATATGTGTAGAACAAAAGCTATATCTTCTTACATTATATTAAATATTTAGAAGAAATAAAATATTTAATGAAAGAAACGAAAAAAGCTGTAACGATAATGGATCGTTACAGCTTCTGAGCTGCTTGCTGTAATTTATTAAAAAAACCTTGGCGTTTAACCGCTTGTTCTTTAATTCGGTGAATTTCTTTTTTATAAAAACGCAAATCTTGTAGTGACACTGCATTTAACATTTCCATTTTTAATTTATCAATAATTTTTGTTTCTTCCTGTGTCATACACTGCATAGCTTGATCCATCCGTGTCACACCCTTTTCGTATTTAATAGATTTAGTTTGAAAACGTTCTACTATAATATTTACTACAATTTACTAGATAACTAAACCTTTTCTCTTTCGATGTAAACGAAATGTAACAACTGTAATACAGTCAATGGATAATATCTAGTTATTTTGTTTCACATCCAAAACGAAAAAAACACAAAAACGGATCACTTTTGTCAGCCAATATAGTAAAAAAACTTACAGGGATTAGTAAACAAATAAAGAGATTGAAACATAATTAAAATTCCAATCAACAGCTAGAAGCACCTACGTACATGAAACCTGCGTTCACCCTAGCAATAAAAAAATCCGAACGATTCATCGTTCGGATCTTCCTTCAGCTAAAATAATTTTGTCCCGGCCTCCATTTTTATACTTGTTGAATCAGTACGGATGAAAAATATTTTCTAGCATCCGCCGTCAATATATGAAGGGTTTCTTGTTCGGTTTGGTTATTTTCGGTGCGTTCAAACGTCACAAATGCCCCGCTTAGATTCTCCGTTACGGCTGTTATTTTAAATCTTTTTTGCAGCAAAAAATCAATCTTTTCTCGCTCTGCCATATATTCATGGTAACTTGACATTTCCCTGCCCCCGATCTATTTCTTCATCTGTTTTTATAACATTAATTTTTCAGCTTCGTTAGCCGTGTTTAACTCATTAAACTTTGCTCGTTTTGTAAATTGTCCGTAGCCTTTTTGACCGACAAACTGCTTATCTTTTACGACAAATTCCCCGCGGCAAAGTACTGAAACCGGCTCACCCGTGATTTTCATTCCCTCAAATGCGCTATAATCGACTGCCATATGATGTGTGTTTGCTGAAATCGTACGTTCAACAGAAGGGTCAAATATAAGCAGATCCGCGTCTGCGCCAACCGCTATCGTTCCTTTTTTCGGGTACAGTCCGAACAGCTTAGCAATTTTTGTTGATGTTATATCTACAAACTGATTGATATTAATTCGTTTCTTCACTACTCCTTCTGAAAATAAAATACTCATGCGATCCTCGATAATAGGGCCTCCGTTTGGAATTTTCGTAAAATCTCCTTTTCCCAGATCTTTTTGACCGTTAAAATCAAACGAACACTGATCTGATCCAATCGTTTGCAAGTCGCCATTACGCAGAGCATTCCACAAAACATCTTGGTTCCATTTTTCACGTAAAGGCGGCGACCATACGTATTTTGCTCCTTCAAAATTCGGTTTTTCTAAATAGGTTTGGTCAAGCGTCAAATATTGCGGACACGTTTCGCCCCAGATATTTACGCCTTTTTCCCTCGCTTCAGCAATCTTTTTAACCGCTTCAGCGCACGAAACGTGAACAACATAGAGCTGTGAGTCAGCCAGCTCCGTTAGCACCGCGGCTCTTCCCGTAGCTTCTCCTTCTATTTCTGGAGGACGAGTCAGTGCATGATAGATAGGATCGGTTTGTCCTTGTTCTAGTGCTTGTGCCGTTAAATACTCAATAACATCTCCATTTTCAGCATGTACCATCACAAGCGCCCCTAGCTTTTTAGCTTGCACTAGCGTTTGATAAAGGGTAGCATCGTCTGCTTGAAAAACATTTTTATAGGCCATGAACACTTTAAAAGAAGTAATTCCCTCTTTTTCAATAATCGTAGGAAGCTCATTTAATACATCTTCCGTGATTTCTCCAATCATTAGATGAAAGCTATAATCGATAGCCGCTTTTCCTGTCGATTTTTCATGCCATGTGCCGATCGCTTTTTGCAGCGGTTCGCCTTTATTGGTTAAGCAAAAATCAATAACAGTTGTCGTGCCTCCAAAAGCTGCTGCTCTTGTACCTGTTTCAAAGTCATCTTTTGTAACGGTGCCTCCAAACGGCATATCTAAATGAGTATGAGGATCGATGCCTCCTGGAAATATATAGTTACCTTTTGCATCAATCACTTCACAGCCCTGCTCTTCAAATGCCGAGCCAATTGCCGAAATAACTCCATYTTCAATTAAAATATCGGCTTTATACGTATCTGTTGCTGTGACTACCACACCATTTTTAACGATTTTCTTCATTTCTTCATCCCCTTTGTATTTATACGTCTAATCGCTGTGCAGCCGTCGCTTGTAAAGCAGCTTGGCGTTCATTCCACGTCATTGGAGGCTGTTCATTCGGTAATTCAACCATGGATATAGCCCCGTCCACCGGACATACAATCGAACATAAATTACAGCCTACACAATCTTCTTCTCTTACTTTTAAATAAGATTTCCCTGAAGGGTCTTTCAGCATATCAATACATTGATGAGAAGTATCTTCACAAGAAATATGACATTTATTGCAGTTAATACACGTCTCCGGATCGATGCGAGCCACTACTTTATAATTGAGATCTAAGTTGCCCCAGTCGGAATATTTTGAAACGGCTTTCCCTACAATGTCACTTACTTTTTCGATTCCTCTTTCATCCAAATAATAATTGAGACCTTGAATCATATCCTCTACAATGCGGAACCCGTGATGCATAGCCGCTGTACATACTTGCACACCTGTAGCACCCATGAGCATAAATTCGACGGCTTCCTGCCAGTTCGAAACGCCTCCCATACCTGATATTGGAACGTTAATAAACGGACTTCTTGCACATTCAGCAACCATGTTTAATGCAATCGGCTTAACAGCCGGGCCGCAATAACCTCCGTGAGCGCCTTTTCCTGCTACGTGTGGAATCGTATTCCATGAATGAATGTCTACTCCTGCTAAACTATTAATAGTGTTAATCATGCTCACAGCGTCAGCACCGCCTCGAACCGCTGCTTCTGCTGTAACGGTGATATCTGTGATATTTGGGGTTAATTTAACAATGACCGGCGTTTGGGCAACTTCTTTAGCCCAATACGTTTGTTTTTCAACCAAATCAGGGACTTGCCCAGAGGCAGCACCCATCCCTCGTTCTGCCATTCCATGCGGACACCCAAAGTTCAGCTCTAATCCATCCACTCCTACGTCTTCTACTTTTTTGACAATTTCATGCCATTTTTCTTGCTGAGGCTCTACCATAAGAGAGGCAATAATTGCGTGGTTAGGAAACTTCTTTTTCGTTTCATAGATTTCCTTCAAATTAACTTCAAGAGGACGATCGGTGATTAACTCAATATTATTAAAGCCGGCTACGCGCTGACCGTTGAAGCCAACGGCAGCAAATCGTGAGGAAACATTTAAAATCGGATCACCAAGCGTTTTCCAAACTGCGCCTCCCCATCCTGCTTCAAATGCACGCTGCACTTGATAACCTGAATTGGTTGGCGGTGCGGATGCCAGCCAAAACGGATTTGGTGATTGAATACCTGCTAAATTTGTTGTTAAATCTGCCATAGATTTCTCCTCCTCCTGATTTTAAGCTGTTTCCATTGTTTCTTTTGTTAACTGCATATGAATATTTAACGCCGTTTGTTTTCCTTGCTGAGCAGCGGTCACAACCATTGCTTCTCCTTGCCCTTTACCAAAAATAACGTCTCCACAAGCAAATACTTTTGGATTTGATGTTTGAAACGTCTCTTGATTAATTATGACAACTCCGTCTTCATGATGCAGCTGAAATTGTTGAATYAAAGACAGGTACCGTTCTTGACCAATTGCTTTAACAACAGCATCGACTGGAATGGTAAACGTTGAACCTTCAACAGGAACAGGCTTTCTTCGGCCGTCTGCATCTGGATCTGTTAGAGTCATTTTTACACATTCAATCCCGCTCACCTTACCATTTTCATCTCCAATAATTCGTATAGGAGCCGTTAACCAGCGGAATTCAACACCATCTTGTTTTGCAAATTCAAATTCAAAATCATAAGCCGTCATTTCTTCTCGTGTACGACGGTATAAAATTTGAACATTTTCAGCCCCCAAGCGCACGGAACACGTAGCACCATCAATCGCAGTATTTCCCGCACCAATGATGGCAACACGCTTACCCACAAATTCTGTTGATAACGCTTCTGACTTCGTTTTTTTCACAAAATCAATTGCATCATACACACCGTCTAGCTCTTCACCTTCAACATGTAGAGAAGGCACCTTGCTCATACCAATAGCTAATACAACCGCGTCATACGACTGCAGCAATTCGCTTGGAAGAATATCTTCTCCAATTCTTACGTTTGTTTTAATTTTCACATCTAAGCTTTTTACTTGTTCAACTTCCCAGAATGAAATCGCTTGAGGAAGACGAAACGACACGATTCCATATGTATTTAACCCTCCTGCTTGTTTTTCCGCTTCAAAAATGGTTACGTCATACCCAAATCGCGCCAGTTCTCTTGCTGCAGAGAGACCAGCCGGACCTCCACCAACAATTGCTACCTTTTTGCCGTTTGCTTTTCCTTTCTCAAACAGCACCTGTTCATTTTGAATAGCCCAATCTGTTGCGTAGCGCTGCAAATCTCCAATCATAATTGGTTTGGTTGAGTGGTTAAGCACACACGCTCCTTCACATAGTTCATCGGTTGGACAAACTCTCGAACAGCTTGCTCCTACGGGATTAGAAGACATAATCGTTTCGGCAGACCCCTTTAAATTGCCCGATGCAATTTTTTTAATAAACGTCGGGATGTCAATTCCTGTAGGGCATGCCTGAATACAGGGTGCATCATAACAGTACAAACATCGATTAGATTCTTCGACCGCTTCTCTATTTGACAACCCTTTTTCTACTTCATTAAAGTTTTGAATGATGGACTGCAAACTTTCCTGTGACTGCATTGCATCAACCTCCCAAGGATATCTGTTGATAAAACTCAAATTGAAAGCGCTTACATATTTTTTATATACGTTATTTTCAACTTCTACTTTGGTAAAATGTATTACTAACTTTATTGTACAAAACGACCGTCTTTTCTTCATTATACATTATGTTAAAAAATTCAGACTATTTACTATTCACTATGTAAAAAGCCTTGCTTTTATATAAAAGCAAGGCTGCAACTATTATTTTGCTACTTCTTTAATAATCGACACTACTAGTTCAGATGTCTTCACCAGTTCTTCTACCGGAATTTTTTCATTTGTTGTATGAATGTCTTCATAACCAACTGCTAAATTTACTGTTGGGATATCAAAGCCTGCGATTACATTTGCATCGCTTCCGCCTCCGCTTTGAAGCAGGCGTGAAGGACGATCGATATTAGCCACGGCTTTTTTAGCAACTTCGACAACATGATCTCCATCACCAAATTTGAAGCCTGGATACATCACTTTAATATCAACTTCTGCACGTCCGCCCATTTCTTGTGCAGCTGTTTCAAACGCTTCTTTCATTTTCGCTACTTGTGCTTCCATTTTTTCTGGAATTAATGAACGAGCTTCTGCTAAAATATCGACGCGGTCACACACGATATTCGTTTGCGTTCCACCTTCAAAACGTCCAATGTTCGCTGTAGTCTCTTCATCAATACGTCCAAGCGGCATTTTAGAAATGGCTCTTGAAGCAATCGTAATAGC
>NZ_JBFULJ010000105.1:0-9061 GCF_056400385.1 Priestia sp. P5_B4 | reverse complement strand
TTCCTGGACATCATACAGCGCTGTTAAAGCCTGTCAACGACGCAGACTTTCAAATTACCATTGATCATTTAACTCTTTTACATAAAGATGTAAAGTCGATTCAATTTCGGGTAGCAAGCGAAAAAATTCGATTTGCTCGCTTTCGTGCGTTTCCTTTCTGGCAGCGTGTCAGAGACTCTTTTGTATGTGATGATTAAAGGCAGGGAAGAGAATGAAACAAGTTTTTACGTTGAGTTGGACCGTAGATCATTCTTTCGAGGGTGTAGCGGTTCGTGAATTTTTAAAAGAACATGATATTTCGAAAGCTTCTCTGACGGACATTAAGTTCAGAGGAGGAGCAATTGAAGTAAATGGAAAGCATGCAACGGTTCGATATATTCTGCAAAAAGGTGACGAAATTAAGGTGGCGTTTCCACCAGAAAAAGCAAGTGAAAGTCTTCTTCCTAAAGCTATACCTTTGGATATTGTATACGAAGATGAGTATATATTAGTGTTGAATAAGCAACCAAACATGCCAAGTATACCTTCTCGAGAACATCTAACGTGGTCACTAAGTAATGCTGTGCTTTATTATTATGAGAAAAATAACATTAACTCGACTGTTCATCTTGTAAATAGGTTGGACCGAGACACATCTGGGCTGCTTATTGTCGCTAAGCATAGGCACGTTCATTACTTATTCTCTAAAGCACAAAAAGAACATGAAATTAAACGCGTGTACCGAGCTTTTGTTCATGGGAAGCTTGTTGGCAAAGAAACGATAGAGGCACCGATTGGCCGAAAAGAGTCAAGTATCATCGAACGGGAAGTAAGAGAAGATGGGCAGTTTGCTATTACACACTATACGGCGCTTCGTCAGTATTCTTCTTTTACAGAAGTTGCTCTTTCGCTTGAGACGGGGAGAACTCACCAAATTCGTGTTCATATGGCTTATAAAGGATATCCACTGCTTGGAGATACCTTATATGGAGGAACGAATCATCTTATTTCTCGTCAAGCTCTTCACAGCTATGAGCTCACTTTTTTTCATCCTTTTTTACAAAAAACTTTGTCTTTTACAGCACCTTTGCCGCCAGATATGCAGAAACTTCAAATCGTAAAAGAAAGTCGCTTTTTTTAATGAAAAGCGACTTTCTTTTTACACGAAGTGATTAAATTTTTCCTCTACGTAAGGCATAGATGAAGGCACCGATATAATATTCCTTTCAGGATACTGAAACGCCGTTAAAGCCCCTCCAAAAACTGCGCCTGTATCAATATTAATGGTATTATGAATTTTTCTGGCTTTTACTACGGGTGTATGCCCATAAACGATAAACGGTTTTCCGTTATAATGTTTGGCCCAATCCCGTCGGACAGGCATGCCGTTTAGATGTTTTTCACCCGTAATGTCTCCGTATAGCACAAAGGTTTTTACTTTTTTATCCGTTCTGCCGATGTATTCAGCTTTAAGACCGGCGTGAGCAATAATTAATTGGTTTTGATCAAGCTGCACATATAGAGGTGATTGTTCATAAAGCTCAATGAACTTTTTTTTAATGAATTTCTGTTCTCTTGAAGGTAAAGCTTCGTACTCGGCAACGGTCGTTTCTAATCCATGAGTAATTTGCACTTTGTTACCGCAAAAGAAGCGATATAGCTTATTGCAGTGATTGCCTGGACAGTAGTAAGCTTGCTGATGCTTTATTACAAGTGACCATACGAGCTCAATCACTTTTAGTGAATGAGGTCCTCGGTCTGTTAAATCACCTACAAATCCAAGGCGCCGTCCGTCAGAGTGGACAGGAATCCCGTCTTGCCATTCATACCCAAGTTTTTCTGTTAACGCTTTTAATTCATCATAGCACCCATGGATATCGCCTATTATATCTACTTTCATCTTTTATCCACATCCTTAAAAGGTTTTTCCTTTGACGATATAAAATTACCCTTATATGGAGCAAACTATGTGTAGAACTTATATATTATTGGGAAAAGAGTAAAGAGCTGTGAGTTGAAAAAAAACAAAATTCATCATAAAGTTAAATGAGTTTTGTGCGACAGGGAGGTTGAAGACATGACAGATTCAATTGAAAAAGAAGAAAAGGCATGGTTCGCCGAACATTTATTATCACTTTTAGAAAAAAATGAAATCGATGCATTTCGTGAAGAATTTTTACATATGCATACGTATGACCAAGCTCAATTTTTTGAAGAATTAGATGAGCCTTCTAGATTTGCGCTGTACGAGATGTTATCTCCGGAAGAAATGGCGGATATCTTTGAAAATGTAGAGATACGAGAAGAAGATTATCAAGAAATTCTCTCAGAGATGCATCCCAATTTTGCAGCAGACATGCTGTCGAAAATGTCGGCGGATGATGCCGTTGACGTATTAAATGAATTGGATAAAGAACAAGTGGCGAGCTATTTAACGATTATGGATGAAGAAGCAGCCGATGAAATTAAAGAGCTGCTTCATTACGAGGAATATACCGCTGGAAGTATTATGACGACTGAATTTGTGGCCATTCGTGAAAATCAAACCGTACATTCAGCCATGCACATTCTACGCAGGGAAGCTCCAGAAGCGGAAACAATTTATTATGTATTTGTTATTGATGAACAAAAGCATCTAGCAGGTGTTATTTCTCTTCGTGATTTAATTATAGCAGATGAAGATACGATGATAAGCGAAGTTATGAATGAACGAGTCGTATCCGTATCAGTAGCAGAAGACCAAGAAGAAGTTGCGCGTATTATGCGCGATTACAACTTTCTTGCGCTTCCAGTTGTTGATTTTCAGCAGCATCTTCTCGGGATTATTACGGTTGATGATGTGATGGATGTTCTTGATGAAGAGGCATCGGATGACTATTCTAAATTAGCCGGTATTAGTGATGTAGATGATACGATTGACCACAATCCTTTAGTAGCGGCCAAAAAGAGGCTACCTTGGCTTATCATTTTGCTGTTTTTAGGAATGATGACAGCGAGTTTAATTGGACGTTTTGAAGATACTTTGAATCAAGTAGCTATTTTAGCTGTATTTATACCTTTGATTGGCGGTATGGCTGGTAATACAGGAACACAGGCACTAGCCGTTGCGGTTCGCGGACTAGCGACGGGAGAAATCGAAGAAGAAAGCAAATTTAAGCTGTTAATGCGAGAAGCAGCTACCGGAATGATTACGGGCGCATCATGCGGACTTTTAGTTGTATTAATTGTTTATATTTGGCAAGGAGATCTTATTTTAGGCGCTTTGGTAGGCGTGTCTGTATTTTCAACATTGATTGTGGCTACACTTGCAGGAGCGTTTATCCCGCTTCTCATGCACAGGTTCAAAATTGACCCTGCAGTCGCATCAGGACCATTTATTACAACGATCAATGATCTTATCAGTATTTTAATTTACTTCGGTCTAGCGACAACATTTATGAGTTATTTAAAATAATGAAGGGACTTTAGAATTCGGCATGAGTAATCATGTCGGATTTTCATTATCAGTTCATATAGTTGACAGAGAACCTTCAAGCTTTTATGATTAACCTTTAATTTTGAATACTAACGTCTTCGTTTTATAAATAGCGAAGGGAAAAGGAGGGGAATCTAATGGAACAGCACGCGTCCTTTACATCACTTGTTATCGTCATTAGTTTGGCCTTTTTAACGCCTATACTGTTACATCGGTTTAAACTCAACATTATACCTGTAGTCGTAGCTGAAATTATTATGGGATTAATTATAGGGAAAAGTGGTTTTGACCTTGTGGAGCAGGATATGTGGCTTGAAACACTTTCCACTCTAGGCTTTATCTTTTTGATGTTTTTAAGTGGTTTAGAAATTGATTTTTCTGCTTTTGCTGGAGGAAATTCAAAAGACAAAAAGGCATCAGGAGCGAAGGTGCCAAATGCTTTTTCCATTTCTATACTAGTGTTTGCAGCTATCTTTGCGGTTTCACTATTTTTGTCCTATGTTTTTGTATGGACAGGTTTTATTGATAATGCCTTTTTGATGACGCTTATTATTTCTACCATTTCACTAGGAGTAGTAGTGCCGACATTAAAAGATGCACAGATTATGAAAAAGCCGATTGGACAAACCATTTTATTGATTGCGGTTATTGCGGACTTAGTCACGATGATTTTACTAGCCRTATTTGCTTCCGTCTATGATAAATCAGGAGATAGCAATACATGGTTGATTTTAATTTTATTTGGAGTAGGAGTGATTTTATACTTCATAGGGAAGCAGTTTAAAAACCGATCGTTTCTTGAAACAATGTCTAAAGGTACAATTCAAATCGACACGCGCGCCGTATTTGCACTCATTATCATTCTGGTGGGCCTTTCGGAGTCAATTGGTGTTGAAAACATTTTAGGCGCGTTTTTAGCGGGATCACTCGTTTCTCTTCTAGCTCCTAACAAAAATTTAGTTCATAAATTAGATTCGTTTGGCTATGGATTTTTAATTCCTATCTTTTTTGTGATGGTAGGAGTGAAGCTTGATGTTTGGTCATTGTTCAGTGATAAAAAAGTGCTGATATTAATGCCTTTATTATTCATTGCATTGTTGATATCCAAGCTAGTCCCAGCGTTAATCTTAAGAAAATGGTATGATATGAAAACCGTTTTGGCATCGGGTTTTCTTTTAACATCGACTTTATCACTCGTTATTGCGGCAGCAACGGTGGGTGAAAATATTGGTGTTATTGATTCACAAATGTCCGGTGCGCTGATTTTGGTGGCGATTATTACCTGTATTATTACACCTATTATCTTTAGAAAACTGTTTCCAAAGCCAGAAATCAGTGACAGAAAGCTGAAGGTTAATATGCTCGGTGCAAATCAATTTACACTCCCGGTTATTCGAGAAATGGATCTTGATTTATATGATGTTACGATTTATCACCCTACTCAGGACAAAATTGAAAACCGTACGTCGGATTCCATTTTTAATATCGTCGACATCGATGGATATAGTAAGGAAACTTTAATACGTATGGGGATTTTAGATGCGGATGTATTAGTTGTAACAACAGGGGAAGAAGAAAGAAATAGCGACATTGCTGTATTTGCAAAAAAATATGGTGCAGAACGGGTTATTGCCCGCGTAGAAAGTCCTGTATTAGATGAAAAGATGAAAGAAAATAACATTGAAGTTTTTTCTGTGCTGTTATCTACGACTGCATTGCTAAAAGCTTTAATCGAATCGCCAAATATTTTAAATATCTTAACGAATCAAGAAACAGCACTTTATCAAATTAATATGCGTAACCCTAAATACGAGGGGGTAGAGCTTCGTAAGTTCCCATTTACAGGAGATGTGATTTTTGTTCGAATCTTTAGAGGCAAAGATTCCATTGTACCTCATGGCGATACAGAGCTTGAATTTGATGATCGTTTGATTGTAACGGGGTCTCGTTCGTATGTGAATGAATTGCGTATGCTTCTTGAGTATAAAATTAGATAAAGGTATCTAGGTAGGTTTAGTTTTCTATGTTATTGAATGAGAGAAAGAGGCTGGGACAAAATTATTTTAGCTGAAGTGAAAAACGAACCACTGATCAAAATGTTTGATTAGTGGTTCGTTTTTTTTGTTGTTTTGAAAATAAGTTTCATCGACCGCCCGCGGAAAGCGAAGTCTTGCACGGAAATCAACTGCGGTGTAACAAGCGGTTCAGCTCATGTGTCCCATTTGTGCGTCTTTAGATTGAATTAATTTCGTTATGTCTCAACCTCTTTTATCGTGTTTTCTCAAATGCTGGAAATAAAAGTACAGCGCTGCTTTTGGTGTTAAAAAGGCTACCGCAAAAAAATAAACAAGTTTTTCCGTGTTCAAGCATACATTTTTAAAAGAACGATAACAAGCAATTGGAGGTATGCTTCATGACTAACTCAAAATCTAAGTCAGAAGAAAACGAGCCGCTAATGTACATTGTCCAGCCAAACGCTACGCAAAATCAGCGTTCTATGCAATATTATTTTAGTTCAAAACAGCAAGACAATAAAGGAATAGAGAAAGAGCACGTGTTAAAAGAAGAGCCCAGCTTTTCTTCCATTCAAGAAGTCAAAGAGCCTGACGTAGAAAAAGTGGAAGAGATTAAGCAAGAAAAAGAGGAAGAGCGTTCAATTGTTCCCGTGGATATACCGCAATCAGAGACTAAAAAGCCAAATAAAATGTTTCAGTCTATGACGATTAAAGAAAAAGTTGATTTTCTATGCAGTTTCCCGCCTCATATGTCTCAGCCAATTTGTGAAATTACGTGTCAAAACCAAAAATATATAGGAACAATTTTAGAATTAAAAGAAGGAAGTTTATACGTGAGCGTTCCTCCTAATAAAGAGAAAACAGTATTGACATTTCATGATATTCAGACCATATCTATCATTAAAATTTAAGTAACTCTAAAAGCTAACAGTGAAGAAGCACGTTAGCTTTTATTTTCATAAGTTTGTGAATGCACGGAGGAATGAAAATGACATGGATTTATCTAACATTATTTATCTTTGCAACATTTCGACTTACTCGTCTAATTGTTTTTGATAAAATCACAGCGTTTATTCGTAAACCGTTTCATAAAATTGTAGAAGATCAAGATGAACAAGGAAATACGGTAACTTATCTAGAGATAAAAGGGAAGGGAATGCAAAAGTGGATTGGAGAGCTGCTCAGCTGTTATTGGTGTACGGGCATATGGTGTGCGGTAGGGATTTATTTTAGTTATGTAGCGTTCCCGCATATTGCTATTCCTATCATTACAATCTTAGCTATTGCAGGATGTGCAGGAATTATAGAATCATTTATGAAATAAATGGACGAGTTAAAAGACATATTGAACATCAATATGTCTTTTAATAATTAAGGGAAATTTAGCACTACTTTATTAAAAAAAGGGATGCCTTCTTGCCACTCTTCGCTATAAAAAAAGCCTTCTAGAATAAATGAAGTCGTATCAGAGGACAGCGGAATGACTACTTGAAAAGAGTCAAATAGTAATTTGTCTTTTGGCCTTAATACGGTTTGCTTAATAGGTTTGATCCAATATTCACCGTCATTTTGAATTTTTTCGTTCCATTTTGGATGAGCATAGCGCCATTCTAAAGAAGAAGAGGGGATACTGGAAACTTCAATGTCTTTTTCATCAATGATCTTCCCGCTTAATATAGCCGAAGCAGTGGGTTTCATTTTTAAGCAAAGCACCGGAGAGCGTAAAGTACTGCTCGTTTGATTTTGAATAATTACGTTGCCGAATATCGTCAGCTCGCTTTCATCTTGTTCTGGCAGCAGTATAGAATGTTGAAAGAAACAGAGGATATCACTCTTTTCGAACCTTTCCACAGGTTTTTCCACAATTTTTTCGATTACTTTTTCCACAATCTTTTCTTCAATGATGGGCTGTTTTCTCGAGGCTTTTTCCCGAAATGCTTCTGCAATAATTTTTTGTTCAGAAAGCTCGTTTCTTAGTAAATCCAGCTCTTTTTCTAATCCTTCAATTTCTACTTCTTTTTCAGATGTAGAAAGCGTCTCAGCGTGTTTTTTCTTCCAAAACGATGTATTTTCTTTTTCTCGTTCTAAAGCTCGTTCATAGCTTTTTAATTGGTTTTGTACGTGCCGAATTTCCGATTTATAGTGAATGAGCTTTTGTTTTAGTTGAGTTAAATCATCTTTAGGGGAAGGGGAGTTACGACTCATCTAGTAGTCTCCTTTCCTGCTGAGCTATGAATTAAGTTTGTAAACCTGAGCTGCCTACAGCAGTTTTATTTATATGTATGCACAAAGCTTGTAAACGATGAAAAAAGAGGAGAAATATTCTCCTCTGATAGAGTATTTAATTAATCGAAATCTGTTTCAAAGGAACTTTCATAGCTTCTTTCATCACATTCATCGTGATGATGTTTTCCAGGGAAGATAGCTTCACATTGAGGTGGATATTCGACAGGTAAGCAACCAACGTTGGATGGATCGATGATTTCAGGTCGAGGGTAGCAGAAGCTGCCTTCCACTTCAATTTTCACGTCTTTTTCAATTTGTATACTTAAACATAATACGATGTCGAAGCTTAGCAGTTGTAAACGTCCGTGTGATAATCTTATAGAACCGCTTGTTCCTTCAAAAGAATCTAGGTGTACAACTGGGTCAGTGCCTTCAGGAGCACAAAGATAAAACGTTTGATGTGTTTTCCATGGAATATTACAAGAAGTAAATTCATGATGTTTTTGATGGTTACCTAAATCAATTAACTTAATCTTGTAAAAGCCACTGATTGATAATTTAACTTCATGAAGAACAACACTTTCTCCATCGGGTAAAATAATTGTTCGAGGGCGGCGACCTCCGTGCGGCACAAGTTCAATTACTTTATCCAGTGCGTTTTCATCTGAAGGATCCACAGGATTACCATGGCAATCTGTTAAAATAATTTCAACTTCTACGTCATCTCCTAAACCTTTAAGCACATGTTCATTAAATAACGAAGTGTCATGGGTAAAAATTTGTGGTAAAACGACTTGACGTCTAACCCAGTCGTACACTTTAGGTACGCGGATACACAATGATTCAAAAAGTTCTCCCATTTTTAAACCTCCTAATTGTAATTGTCCTTCCTTTACGCTTTTCGTTACTAGGTATCGGACTACTATAGTGTATGAATGACCTGCTTTTATGTTCCTTAGTAAAAGCGGAATTTATCGGAATAAATTCTAGGTGAAGCGAGCATAAAAAATGAAGGAAATAATAAACTCAATTACAGCATATTCATGTTAATAAAAAGTGTTATTCATCTTTAAGTGATTTTTTAGAAGTAGTGGGTTATTTATAATGGAGGAGTGAAAGGCATGAGTGAGGAAAAAACAAAACAATATATTGCTTCATTGAAGTCAGAACTGGCTTTTTATAAAGAAGAATATCAGAAATTCAAACATCAAGAATTTGAATATGAAGATATTAAGGAAGAGTTAGCGGAATTAAAGCAAAAGCATGAAGAAGAAAAAAAGAAGCTAGAGGAAAAAATAGATTGGCTTAAAGCATGCGTTAATGAACAAAAACCAAAAATCGAACAGTCCATTGTACAGTACAATCA
>NZ_JBFULJ010000104.1:0-9067 GCF_056400385.1 Priestia sp. P5_B4 | reverse complement strand
GGTGGTATCAATCTTGTGCCATTGGGCACAATTATGGACTTATTATTTCATCATTCATTTGGCGATTTTATTCTAAATAATATAGGAAACATTATTTTGTTTTTACCGTTTGGTTTTTTCTTAGCTATGAGATTTAGGAAAATAAATAATTTGCCAAAAAGTTTCCTCGTGGGAATGTTCTTTTCTGTACTCATTGAAATAGTTCAACTATTTATGCCAAATCGGTGGACAGATATTGATGATGTTCTCTTGAACACTTTAGGTACGGGTATAGGATACAGTCTATTTAAGACGCTAAACTACATAAAAGAAGGTTAATAACGACCTTTTTGTGGTTTGTAAAAGGGATAAAAGATTCAACCCCAAAATTGTAGTCTATCCACATGATTGTTTTTAAAAAAACTATATAGTTCTGGGGGAGGAAAATATAGGATTAAGAAAAAAACAATCAAAAATATAGATACAAAAAGATCTCTAAATTCTAGAGATCTTTTTGTATCTATAAAGTAAAAATAAAAACAGCGCACCGCCAAACGAATCAATAGCTACGTCGATAATTCGGCCGTCACGTCCAATAATAAAAGCTTGGTGCAGTTCGTCTAAAAAAGCAAAACAAGTGAGTAAAAACCACGCTTTTACATATCTCCAAGAATTTTTTTTAAAATTCCAGTAAATTAATAGGGCTAATAAGCCGAAAAAAGAAATATGAGCAATTTTACGTAAGATAAACTCTAGATTAAAGCCGTATGTATAAGACGTATAAAATTCACTGCCAGGATGTAACACGG
Organism: Priestia sp. P5_B4; assembly: GCF_056400385.1. Lineage (NCBI taxonomy): Bacteria > Bacillati > Bacillota > Bacilli > Caryophanales > Bacillaceae > Priestia > Priestia sp. P5_B4. Next base: position 8,279 of record NZ_JBFULJ010000104.1, on the reverse strand, counting down.
ACCAAAGAGTAGCTTTATGATTCCAGACTGAAGCATTGCTCCATGAGTTTGGGTCCGTCACTTGAAGATGAGGCGTATGGGAAAAATGGGAAATAGCAAGTATCATCGCAACAACACAAATTCTTTTTAATATCATACAAAAAATTCCTTTTATTTTAGATTTATCTTCATATCGTAAGAGAAAAAGAGTACAAATGCAAGAAATATCATTATGTCTCTTTATTTTTGCATCATACATTAAGATATTTTCATATAGAAATATCTATGATTTTCGCTACATATGACAGAAGTTCTAACAACTTACTAAATATAGAAAAAAGTAAGACTATCAACATTTAACGACATAAAAAGGTCTTTTGGAGAGAAAATATTATCTTTTCATTCAAAAACCTTGTTATATCGCAAATTTCGACAAAAAATCTTATCCCTCTTTTCCTTTTTTTGTGATAACATTAATTTTACGATTGTGTCATAAGTTATAGGTCTAATGGATGTCAGTAAAAACATATAGAAATAACTGAGAATAGATAAGATAAATGAACTATAAAATCCTCTTAGATAATGTGTCGAACCCTTAGAAAACTTGTTGAAATTAAAGACAAGTTTTTAATTTTTATCTAATAAAGGATGAATATTCAAAAATAGTTATATAAAGCGTAATATGTATGGTGATGTCTCCTCAGCCACTATCAAAGGAGGCACTCGGCTACACTGTGGGTAGAAAACTACCTTAGACACGTTTGTTGTCAGGAGTGTGGTGTGAGGTGGGGTTAAATGCCCCTATTGATTTATAAGCATTTACGAATGTGCTGCTGCTGCAGCTTGTTCGTAAGTGCTTACAAAAAGTATATATAAATAGGAAGAAACAAGGAGTGAATGACGATGAAAAAAATTAAAAAAGCTATTATTCCAGCTGCTGGACTCGGCACGCGGTTTTTGCCCGCAACGAAAGCAATGCCAAAAGAAATGCTCCCCATCGTTGATAAACCAACTATTCAATATATTGTCGAAGAAGCGGTTCAATCAGGTATTGAAGACATCATCATCGTAACTGGAAAAGGAAAACGCGCGATTGAAGATCATTTTGATTATGCTCCAGAACTTGAAAATAATTTAGTCGAAAAAGAAAAATTCGATATTTTAGAAAAAGTGCGTCAATCTTCAAACGTAGATATTCACTATATTCGTCAAAAAGAACCAAAAGGATTAGGTCATGCTGTATGGTGTGCTCGTAACTTTATCGGCGATGAGCCATTTGCCGTATTGTTAGGCGATGATATTGTCCAAGCGGAAACACCTTGTCTTCGTCAGTTGATGAATGAGTATGAACAAACGCTTTCGTCGGTAATAGGCGTGCAAACGGTTCCTGATAACCAAACGCACCGCTATGGAATCGTAGATCCTATTTCAAACGACGGCCGCCGTCATCAAGTGAATACATTTGTAGAAAAACCAGTCGCGGGTACAGCTCCTTCGAATCTAGCTATTATGGGACGATACGTGTTCACTCCTGAAATCTTTAAATTTTTAGAAGAACAAGAAGTGGGAGCAGGCGGTGAAATTCAATTAACGGATGCTATTCAAAAGCTAAATGAAATTCAGCGTGTATTTGCTTATGATTTTGAAGGCAAGCGCTATGATGTAGGGGAAAAGCTAGGATTTATTCAGACAACCATTGAATTTGCATTGCAGCATCCGGAGTTAAGAGACAACTTGTTGAAAATTATGAGCACTTTAGTTAATCAAGGGAAAGGGAATATAGTAGCACTTAATACATAAGAAATGGAGGAGCTATATTTGTCATTAATTGCTGAAAAAAAGACGAAAAATGTTATTTCAGTGTCCTCGAAAAAGAAGCCTGAACCTAAAGGCAGTCAGCAATACTTCTTTTTAAAGAGATGTGTTGATATAACTGGAGCTTTAATAGGGTTAGTAATAACTTCACCTATTTTCATTGTAATTAGTATGCTTTATTTAGTTGGTGAGAATAAAGGTCCGATATTTTTTTGCCAAACTCGAGTAGGACGAAACGGAAGGCTTTTTAAGATGTATAAATTCCGTTCAATGATTGTAAATGCAGAAGTAGTTCTAAAAAATGATAAGGTACTTTTTGAAAAGTATTTGAAAAACAATTACAAACTAGAACCTGAAGAAGATCCTCGTATTACCACACTTGGGGAATTTTTAAGAAAGACGAGTTTGGATGAACTACCTCAGTTAATAAATGTTTTAAAAGGGGATATGAGTCTCGTAGGCCCTAGACCAGTTATTCAAGAAGAACTTAAAGAATACGGAAATCGTTTAGAAGACTTTTTAGCAGTAAAGCCGGGGGTTACAGGATATTGGCAAATATGTGGTCGAAGTAATGTTGGATACCCTGAAAGGGCAGATTTGGAGTTTTATTACATTGACCATAAAGGAATAAAAATGGATGTTACTATTTTCATAAAGACTTTATTGTTAGTAATATCAAGAAAAGGTGCATATTAATAAAAAGAAAGCTGGTGTATTGAAATGAACAAAAATTCGAAAATTTACGTAGCTGGTCACAGAGGTCTCGTCGGTTCAGCTATCGTGCGAAAACTACAAGAAAAAGGCTATAGCAATCTAGTATATCGTACAAGTGCTGAGCTAGATTTACGAGATAAGCCGCAAGTAGACGCATTTTTTGCTGAAGAAAAGCCGGAATTTGTTTTCTTAGCAGCAGCTAAAGTAGGCGGTATTGTGGCAAACAATGAATATCCAGCAGAATTTATTCACGATAACTTATTGATTCAATCAAATATCATTGACGCAGCGTACCGAAATGATGTAGAAAAGCTATTATTCTTAGGAAGTACATGTATTTATCCAAAATTAGCGCCTCAGCCTCTAAAAGAAGAGTACTTACTAACAGGTGCGCTTGAACCAACAAATGAACCTTATGCGATTGCTAAAATTGCCGGTATTAAAATGTGTGAATCTTATAACCGTCAGTACGGAACAAAATACATCTCAGCAATGCCGACTAACCTTTACGGTCCAAATGACAACTTTGATCTTCATACATCACACGTTCTTCCTGCACTGCTTCGCAAGTTCCACGAAGCGAAAGAAAGCAATGCACCGTTTGTTGAAATGTGGGGAACAGGCACACCAAAACGTGAATTTCTATATTCAGATGACTTGGCAGATGCATGCTTGTTCTTAATGAATACATACGAAGGCAATGAAATCGTTAATATTGGTGTGGGAGAAGATATTATGATTAAAGAGCTTGGCGAAAAAGTAAAAGCAGTTGTTGGATATGAAGGAAATATTCAATTTGATACGTCAAAACCAGACGGAACGCCTCGTAAACTAGTAGACGTAACAAAACTGAACGGTCTTGGCTGGAAAGCAGAAACAGCTTTAGAAGACGGTCTTCAAAAAGCATATCAATGGTTCTTAGATAACGAACTAGCTGCAGCAAAATAATTAATTACTTTCAATTAAACTAAATACTAAAATAACAGTTGATATATATGGAGGATACGATGAAAACAGCATTAATTACAGGTGTAACAGGACAAGACGGATCATATTTAGCAGAATTTTTACTAGAAAAAGGCTATGAAGTTCACGGACTAATTCGCCGCAGCTCTTCTTATAACCAAGAGCGTTTAGAAGATCTTTTAACAGAAGAAGCAGCAAGCGCATTATTAAACAATTCAAACTTCCATCTTCACTACGGTGACGTAACAGATGGACTAAACGTTACGCGTATTATTGGTGACATTCAACCAGATGAAATTTACAATCTAGCAGCACAGTCACATGTACGCGTGTCTTTTGATATGCCTGGGTATACATTAGATGTTGATGCAAAAGGTACGTTAAACATTCTTGAAGCTGTACGTATTTTAGGGCTTACAGATAAAACGCGCGTTTACCAAGCGTCTACATCTGAACTCTACGGAAAAGTTCAAGAAGTACCGCAAAAAGAAACAACACCTTTCTACCCACGTTCTCCATACGGTGTAGCGAAAATTTACGGCTTCTGGATTACAAAAAACTACCGTGAATCTTATAATATGTTTGCAGTAAACGGTATTTTATTTAACCACGAATCAGAACGCCGCGGTGAAACGTTCGTAACGCGTAAAATCACGCTTGCTGCTTCACGTATCGCGCAAGGCAAGCAGCAAAAATTAACGCTAGGAAACTTAGATTCTCTACGCGACTGGGGTTATGCAAAAGATTATGTAGAATGCATGTGGTTAATTCTTCAACATGACAAGCCCGAAGATTTCGTTATCGCAACAGGTGAAATGCATTCAGTACGCGAATTTGTGCAGCTTGCATTTAAACATGCAGGTATTGAAATTGAGTGGAGCGGTGAAGGGTTAGAAGAAAAAGGAACAAACAAAGCGACAGGTGAAGTCATCGTAGAAATTGACCCTAAGTTCTTCCGTCCTGCAGAAGTGGAGCAATTGTTAGGTGATCCAACTAAAGCGAAGACATTATTAGGATGGAACCCTACCAAAACTTCTTTTGAAGAGTTAGTTCATGTTATGGTGAAGGAAGACATGAAAAAGGTTCAAAAAGAAGATAAAGTAAAAACAATGTTTGATTGATATTTCTATAGCATACTTTTAACAAATTCATAAAAAAATTATTTTAATAATAAAAAGAGCATCAAATTTTTTTAGATGCTCTTTTTTTACCGTGAAATTGATATTACCCTGTGCTTAATTTTTAATAGAAAATTAAAAGTGATGGAGTTCGTACTTAAGGGATGGTTAAAATGTTTATTAAAGATTTAGAAAGGCTCTATGGGAAAAGGCCTGGTAAATTGAAAATTCTTAAGTTATTAGTATCAAACACTAATATTCAATGTATAGCCTTACTTCGTCTACAAAATTGTCTTTTTAACAAAAAGGTCCCTTTTATTCCTACGTTAATTAAAAATTTGAACCTTTTTCTTACAGGAGCAGACATAGGTATAGGTGTAGAGATTGGAAAAGGCTTAATAATAAGACACTCTAATGGTATTGTAGTTGGTCGAGGAGCAGTTATTGGAGATAATTGTACTTTACTACAGCAAGTTACTATTGGCGAGAAATATGGGGATGGAAGCGATCCTACACATAGGTATCCAAGTATCGGTAACAATGTAACTTTAAGTGCCGGTGCTAAAATAATAGGTCCTATTATTTTAGGAGATAATGTTGTAATAGGGGCAAATGCAGTGGTTATTAAGGATGTACCCAATAATTCAGTAGCAGTAGGTATACCAGCGGTTTATAAAGAAAAATAAAATTATTTTTTAGATTTTAAATGAAAGTAAGGTTATTAACATAATGTACCATAAAGTTTACAGAAGACTATCTAAAATATCAAATAACCGAGATTGGAACAATGTATTTTTTAGTTTATTGTCATATCTGATTATGCCTATTGCTATGATAATTTCTACACCTCTCTTAATAAAAAACTTAGGGATAGGGGATTACGGACAATGGGTACTTGTTAATTCTATCATAGCAGTATTAAGTATAGCGAACTTTGGGCTAGGTAATGCCGTTATTAAGTTTGGGGCTCAATATATAGAGAAAAAACAAATTGATAAAATGTATAAAATGGTAAATAATATTTTTGCAATTTCTTTAATTATTGGGGCTCTTATTTTAGTTCTTGCTTTAATAGTGACTTTAAGTGTAAAGCTAAAAGAGTTTAATTATTATTACATTGTTATAGGCCTAATAGTAGGAGTTCGCATAGTAATGGGAGTACTAGCTGCCGTTATCATGTCATGTCAACGTTACGATATAAGTAATAAGATTAATATATTTATAAACTTACTTACTGTAATAAGTACTACCACATTAGCAATCGTAACTTCAAATTTAAATATCTTGCTATTATGTTTAGTTTTTACATCATTAATAGGTTGTTTATTATTTAATATAAAAATCAAAAAAATTTTACCAGGGATGAAGCTGAAATTTAACATTGAGCTAAATGTGCTTAAAGAAGTTCTTAGCTTTAGTCTGATGGCATGGGTTCAAGTTATTGTAAGTACACTTTATAATCAATCAGATAAGTTATTAATTAATATATTATTAGGATCGAGAGCACTAGGCGTATATTCGGCGTGTTTTCAATTAGCTGGTAAGTTGCATGAAATTCCAGTTGCCGTAAGCGGTTTTTTGTTCCCAAAATTCAGTGCGTTATTCGAGAAGCAAGACCGTATAGATTTAATAAATTTGTATGTGAAATCTATGATTATTTTACTCTTGTTTATAAGTTCTCTATTCTTTCCATTGTTTTTATTTGCAAAACAAATATTGACAATTTGGTTAGGAACTGAATTTTCAGAACAAAATATTAATATATTAAGGACATTAATGTTATCCATTCTTAGTGGTACATTTTTTATAATTCCTTTCTACTTATTGAATAGTATAGGTGCTGAGAAAATAAATACTATATTTAATGGTATCTTATCTGTAGTTAGTTTATTGAGTAGCATAATTTTAATTCATTACTTTGGATTAATGGGAGCTGTATACGGTAGGCTAATGGGACTTCCTTTAATTATTATCATGATTATCTATGTTGAAAATAAATATTTAAATATAAAAAAGTTTCATAAGTTATTTTTGTGTCTTTTATTAAATCAACTTTTTATTATGGTACCTATTGGTTATTGCATGACAATTGAACACTCCTTAAATTTGGCTAAATTATTTACGTATATGTTGATAATTGTACTAATTCACGGAGGATATAATATTGTATCTTATAAACTCTTTATGAAGAATATAACAAAGATATAATTAATAGTTTAAGCCTGCATCTCTGTTATGTTTAACATAAATATATTTCGAGGTACCTTTTGAGGGTTCTTGTATATAAGAAAAAATTATAAAAGGTTTTCTGTAATAGTTTATGATATTGAAAAAGAATTTATCTTTTAAATGAAGAGTTTAATCTAGTGTGTGATTTCTAATTTATAATTATAGTAACACTGAAATTATATTTAGAATAAAAGTTATTATATGTCAATTATCTTAGTTACTTTATTAACTGGTGAAAATATAGTAATTAATAAAGCTACTTTTTATTTAATAATATAGTTTTAGTTTTAGAGCTCAGGAGGAGRCTATTTTGATTACTTATGTTAAAATCTTGATTTTGTTAATTGCTGTATTTTTAGTTAAGCCTTCTGCTTTGGGGCAATCGTTAACGAGTATGGGGATAGGTTTGAGTGTGCTTTCATTAAGTCTTCATTTTATGGAATTTTCAAAACGTAAAATTAGACTTACAAAAAAAAATTTTATAGTATCTCTTTCTGTTTTATCTTTATGGACCTATCTTCTAGCACATGCAAKTATACTTGGTTCTAATCACTTAGACTTTGTTATTAAAGCATATCTAGCACATGTAGTTTTAGTTATTTGTGGAGCAATAGTGTTAAGTGATCAAAAAAGTAATTTTTTGTTTTTTAGATACTTTATTTTAAGTCTAGTTGGAAGTTCTTTGTCATATTGGATTACATACATTCTTTCTTTGATATTAGGTTTAGACAAATTATATTTATTTACTTTACCAATTGAAGGCTATGATGGTTCAGGTAGTATATATCTACCGTTCACAATTTTATATGGTTTATTTAGCGTGGGAGATATTCAGCTACCAAGGCTTTTAGGTCTCTTTCGAGAATCAGGTATCCTGCAAGCATTTCTAGTATGGGCATATTTTAATCTTAAAAATTACAACTTAGAATATAAGTGGATTAAATTGCTCATTATTCTAGGCATAATAGGTACATTTTCCACAAGTGGAATAGCTGTATTCTTAGGTACTATTGTCATTTACTTCATAGCAAATAAAAAACCGTTAAGAGGTACGCTAATTTCTTTAGCAATGTTATTAGCTTTATTTTTCACCCCCTATATTGGTTTGAAAAATAAAGCAGAAACTCATGGTGATTCAATAAATGATAGAATGTACGCTACAATTAGTGGCTTGGAAAAACTTAAAGAACATCCGATTGGAGAAGGGCTATATCAATTAAATTATAATGATTTGCCGAATTCAGGGATAAATTTATTGGCTATTTCTTACAAAATAGGAATACTTGGATTTATATTAGTTTTGATAATGTATTTTTTACCTTTATATAAATACGAATACAAAAAAAACTATATAGTGTCTATATTTCCACTGTTTGTAACAATGTTAACATCGCAACCTTTATTGGATGCACCGTTAGTATTAATGATATTTTTAGCTGTCTATGATTCGAAAAATAG
>NZ_JBFULJ010000103.1:0-9094 GCF_056400385.1 Priestia sp. P5_B4 | reverse complement strand
CACCGACTCTCTTAGTGCCGCTTTAATAATAATGGGATCATGATGATCTTGATCAATCCACATCGCTAGCGTTTCGCATTCAAACGGAGACAATGCTCTGCCGAACTCTTTTTCAAACATTGTATATAAATTAAGCTCTTCTTGTTCTTCTTCACTTTTTTCTACTTCTCTTGTTTCTTGCATCATATGATGAATAAGCTTTTCCCAAAGCGGTTTTAATGAATAACGTTCACAAATAAGGGCGTTTTGCTGTTGATCTTGCTCAATAGATAAAAAGCCGCGCTGAATTAATGCTCGCAGCGTATCCATACAGACAGCACTTGAAATACTCATTTTTGCCGCCAATTCGTTAGGTGTCGGGAAACCTTCACCGCCTTCAATGGAAACATAAATATGCATTAACGTCATGAATTCCGTTTCGTTCATTCCCAAATCGCTATAGTGATTAAACAGCAGCTTCGGAATTGAAACTGTGCCTTGTTCAAACCATTCAATTAACGTTTCTTTTTTCATATCCGAACACCTCAGTAGTTAGTATATCATGAAGTTTATAGTCAAAGTAATAATTATTCGAAGCTAAAAAAGCTTCTATGTAAAACTTTCCGCTGAAACCGTACCATTGCTCTGCACATATAAAATATATACGAACGATGACTTCCTTCCAAGAATATTACACTAACTTATTTTTTCGAGAATTGCAACTCCCTTTTAAGTTAGGCTCTTTTCTATGTTTGCCTTTGTTTCCTTATGATATAAGTAAAAGCCTCGTTTTTCTTTTCTTTTTATAATTCATAAAAAAAGCTAAAAAAGTATCCTGACTACAAGAGTCAGAATACTTTTTTCACTTCCTTACGGGTATAGACGGTTTAATAAGCGTGGGAATGGAATCGTTTCACGAACGTGTTCTACGCCGCTAATCCATGCTACCGTACGCTCAAGGCCTAAACCAAATCCTGAATGTGGAACTGAGCCATACTTACGAAGCTCTAAATACCACTTATACGTTTCAGTATCTAATTTGTGCTCTTCTACACGCTGAGCTAAAAGCTCTTGATCATGAATACGTTCAGAGCCTCCAATGATTTCTCCGTAGCCTTCTGGTGCGATTAAATCTGCGCATAATACTACGTCTTCATTTGTTGGATCTGGCTGCATATAAAATGGTTTTAATGACGTTGGATAGTGTGTAATGAATACCGGCTTGTCATAGCTTTCTGCGATAGCCGTTTCATGCGGTGCTCCAAAGTCATCTCCCCACTGAATGTCTGTAAATCCTTTTTTATGTAAGAATTTAAGAGCGTCATCGTACGAAATACGAGGGAATGGCGCTTTAATTTGTTCTAACTTAGATGTATCACGGCCTAGTACATTTAACTCTAACTTACAGTTTGTTAAAACAGACTGTACGACATGAGACACATACTCTTCCTGTACTYTCAAGTTATCTTCGAATTGGTAGAAAGCCATCTCTGGTTCAATCATCCAAAACTCAATTAAATGACGGCGTGTTTTAGATTTTTCAGCACGGAACGTTGGACCGAATGAAAATACTTTTCCAAGAGCCATTGCCGCTGCTTCCATATAAAGCTGTCCACTTTGAGAAAGATATGCATCTTCGTCAAAATATTTCGTGTGGAATAATTCTGTTGTTCCTTCAGGAGCACTTCCTGTTAGGATTGGCGGATCTACTTTTGTAAACCCGTTTTCGTTAAAGAATTCATACGTTGCACGAATAATTTCGTTACGAACCTTCATAACAGCATGTTGACGTTTAGAACGCAGCCATAAATGACGGTTATCCATTAAGAACTCTGTTCCATGTTCTTTTGGCGTAATTGGATAATCAACAGCTTCATGAATAACTTCAAGGCTTGTAACTGTTAATTCATAGCCAAACGGTGAGCGCTCATCTTCACGTACTACACCTGTTACATATAGTGATGATTCTTGCGTCATAGATTTAGCTAATTTAAAAGTTTCTTCTTCTACTTCAGCTTTTACAACTACCCCTTGCATAAATCCTGATCCATCGCGCAGCTGTAAAAAGGCAATTTTACCACTTGAACGTTTATTCGCTAACCAAGCACCAATTGTTACTTCTTTTCCTACATGCTTGCTTGCTTCTGAAATCGTAATTTTCACGATTAATATCCCTCCAAAAAACTTACATTTCGTAATTATGTATGCCATCCTATTATACATTTCGACAAACATAATAACAAGTAACAAACAAAAAGAGCCTTCTAACACGTGTGATTTGTGCTAAAAGGCTCTTTTGTTTCTATCTATTGTTACTTTTTTATTTCATGTGACGAGTCATGAATGATTGAATTCGTTCCAATGCCTTTTCTAGCAAATCTAGTGATGTAGCATAAGAAAGACGCACGTTTTCTGGTGAACCGAATCCTGATCCAGGCACTAGCGCTACCTTCTCTTCTTCTAAAATAGCTTCTACCCATGCATCAACTGTATCAAAACCAGTTAACTTTGCAGCTTCAATTGCATTAGGGAATAAGTAGAAAGCACCCTGTGGTTTTAAGCATGAGAATCCTGGAATATTAATCAGCTTTTCATGAATTACGTTTAGACGCTCTTCAAAAGCTTGTCGCATCATTTCCACCGGCTCCTGAGTGCCGTTATAAGCAGCAATTGTTGCATATTGAGCAATAGATGTTGGATTTGACGTGCTGTGACTCGCTAGGTTTGTCATCGCTTTAATAACTGTAGCATCACCAGCTGCATATCCAATGCGCCAGCCCGTCATGGAATGTGACTTAGAAACACCGTTAATGATAATTGTTTTTTCTTTTAACGCTGGTGAAAGCTGTGCAATCGATACATGTTCATTTTGACCATATACAAGCTTTTCATAAATTTCATCTGATACGATAAAAATATCGTGCTTCAAGCAAACTTCTCCTAAAGCTTGAAGCTCTTCTCTTGTGTAAATCATACCTGTTGGGTTGCTTGGTGAATTGATAATAACAGCTTTGGTTTTAGCAGTAATAGCCGCTTCTAATTGTTCAGGTGTGATTTTAAATTCGTTATTTTCAGAACCTTCAACGAATACTGGTGTACCTTCTGCTAACTTTACTTGCTCAGGATAACTCACCCAGTAAGGAGTTGGGATAATCACTTCGTCACCTTCGTCTAACAGAACTTGAAATAACGTATACAGTGCGTGCTTAGCACCTGTACAAACAATAATTTCAGAAGGTGAATACGTCAGGCCTTGGTCGCGTTTGAATTTTTCAATTACCGCTTCTTTTAATGGTGCAAGGCCGCCTGCTGGCGTATATTTTGTCTGACCATCATTCATTGCTGTAACAGCCGCTTCTAAAATGTGCTGCGGCGTATTAAAATCAGGTTCCCCTGCTCCAAGTCCAATCACATCATGACCAGCCGCTTTCAATTCTTTCGCTTTTGCTGTAATCGCTAATGTTGATGATGGCGTTAATGCTGATACACGTTTTGCTAACTTCACTAAAATCTCCCCCTATGAACTAAAGCTATAATCAGCCCGCGAGCTGATTATAGATAAAAAATTGGCTTCATTTTCATAAAGCGCTGAAACCTTATATTATGACACATATGGTATTTCATATGGTATAAACGATTTATGATTGAGATAAGCTGTATCGTTTTATAAATTCACCGCTAGAGAAATCAAGATAATAGTATGTTAAATGTTTTTTATCTTTATCCACATATGTTACTTCCCACAGCGGCTTTTTATTTTCAATGCCTAGGCGCACCGACTTAATTTCCTGCGGGTTTTTATCATTTTTCACAATGGAAATGGCTTTCTCTTTTGTGATCCCGCTGCTTGCTTTCTTTAAAACAGCTGTTTGCTTTTTGCTTTTAGGCATCCAAGCAATTACCTTTTGATTGCTTCGGTTTGTACCTTCTACTACATAAAATGCATGATTGCCGAAATATGGCTGGGTGCTTGTGACAGATTTCAAATTAAATTCTTTTTTTGCTTGGGATGCTGCTTTTTCCTCAGCAGACTGAACATCCTTCACGGACGAGTGATAAATGCTAAAAGAAATGCCTCCGATAATTAAAAGCACAGCAGCTACCGCTACAATAATTAACTTTTTCATAAAATCCCTACTTATGTACGATAAATTGTAAATACAGCTTTGCTTTGATCTTCTTCATCTAACGCTAATCCGAACATCAAATCTTGCTTTTTCAACGTGCGATTCAAACTATCAACAATTTTATATAAATCCGAGGAATTTTCCACGCGGACAGTTGATAATACTTCAATCCTACTTTCCATTGTAAACCTCCTAGCTCGTCTATCACGACGCAAAAATGACGATATTCGTATTATAACAGGTATCAAAAACCATCGTCATCTTTTTCACTCATCAATCCCGTCTGTACGTTTTGCGTAAAAACCGAATAAATAAGTAAACATATATAATATTATAAGGAATTTACCTCTTTTTGCAAAAGGAAATTTGTTTATTTTGCAGAAAATTTCATCACATCATAGGATTTTAGCGACATTTTAATAGAGTAAGCGCTCCCCTCTCTTACGTCATATAATTCAATCCATTCAGCTGTTAAATTTGAAAGCAGTCGAGGGGAATAGGAACGGCCTGGTTTCGTAAAAGAAACGGCAAGCTGTGTATCTAATTGCTTCAAAAATGCATTCGAAAAAAACGTTCCCTCTCCAAAATCAGGAATTTTCAATACATCTACATGGGTAAGAGGAATACGTAAAAACTTTTCTTCTACTTCATCTGAGCTGCTCATTGCATATAGAATCCGATGTTCTCCGATCGTAAATAATAGATCCATAGCCGCTATTTTTTGCTTCGATGCATGCAAGACATCAACGTGTATATTATTTGTTAACTGAAATAAATCATTTTCTTTCCACTTCTCTGTTTGAAATTCCGCCTGGTACTGAGCGGGGACAATAATACGCTCTATATGATAATCATTCACAGCTCGCTGAACATTTGAATCATAGTACTTTTGCTGTTTCGTAATCACTAATTGGTTGATTTTTTTCACTTTATATCGCTTCAACCACTTCTTCAGCTCGGGATAGGAAGATGCATTCCCGGTATTTATCAAAATAGTCTCACCGCTTCCGTCTTGAATCAGACTCGCTTCTCCAGCTGAAAGAGGTAAAAAGGTGATCACTACTTCATCAGCTTGTAAACCAAAATCTACGTYTTTAATGACGGCTGCTGAAACCGAGCAGTTCATAAAACTAAAAAACAGTACGGCGCTAATTAATATTTTAATCATACAATGTCCTCATTTGCTTATCATAGTATATTACTATCGTCTCTCAAGTGAAGAAACAGTATGCATAAAAAAAGACTTAAGCGTATGCTCAAGTCTTTTCATTCCACCATTCTTTGTAGTCCAGTAAGATATTCGAAAACGTTTTTTGAACAACCTGGACTTTTGGAAGTGAGTGAAGGAAATGGTACCCATATGCTGTTCGCGTAATACGATTATCAAAAATAAATATAGCTCCTCGGTCACTTTTCGAACGAATCAACCGTCCAAATCCTTGTTTAAAACGGATAACGGCTTGAGGAAGTGAATAATTCATAAAAGGACTTTTTCCTTCTTTTTTCATCTGCTCAAATTTAGCTGTCAGCAAAGGTTGATTTGGAGATGAAAAAGGAAGTCTGACAATTACGAGACATGATAATAAATCTCCTGGCAGATCAATTCCTTCCCAAAGGCTGTTTGTACCTAATAGAATGGAATGCTCAAACTGGCTGAAGTCCTTTAGCAGTCTATTACGATTTCTAGTTGTGACTCCTTGACCGAGCAGTACAAACTCTTCAAGATCGTTTAACTCTTTTAAATAACCATACGTAGCTTTCAGCATGTCATATGAAGTAAAAAGCACCAGCATACGACCATTTGTTACTTTAGCTACGTCAAGAATACTTTCTGCCATCATAGCGCTATACTCATATAATGATACTTCGTTAACAGCAGGCATATCTTGAGGAATATAGACTCTAGCTTGCTTCTCATAATCAAACTCAGAAGGGAGAATGAGTTGAGCAGGCTGAAAGTCATATAACCCTAGCTCTTGAATTAAATAATCAAATGTTCCATTCACCGTCAATGTAGCCGATGTTAAAATAACGCTTTGTTTCTTGGCGAAAAATTCATCAGCCAGCGTATCGGCAATGGAAGTAGGCTGACTATAGATATACGTAGCATTCGCTGCTCCTTTTGGTTCAATCTCAAACCACGTTACGTGATGACTCTGCTGTTTGAACAAAAGCTTTTCTATTTGCTGAGATATGTGTTCAAATCCTTTAACAGCCGTTTGAAATTCATGAAGAGACGACTGTTCATTTTTTGTGACTTTGTCATATAGTTCGTCAAAGGAATGTCTTGCCCCATCATTCCATGTAAAAAGATCGTGAATTAAAAAACGAATGCGCGACGCTGCTTCTTGAATAGCCGTCCAGTAATGCMCATGCTCTTTTTCCACTTTATATCGATAGCTGCTTCTTCCAATCTCGCCCTGCTGATTGCCGATTCTTTTTTGGACAAAAGAATGAATCAAACGAAATAAGTCATCGCACTCAGAATGAAGCTGCACAAACAGGTTTTGAAGAAATTCAGTATTAAGCTCGATGCTATACTTTACAAACGTATGATGAATTTTTTTTAACAGCCCTTTGTCTTGAATGGTTCCGATTCGGTTTAATAGCGCATGAACCGCAAAATAATCTAAGCGCTCCCCCAGCTCTTCTCCAGCAATGTCTTCTAAGTGATGAGCCTCGTCAATAATAATCTGTTCATACTCAGGCAGCAGCTCATGATTACTCATCACATCCATCAACAGTAAGCGATGATTTGTCACTACTATATGGGCATTTTGCGCTCTGTTCTGCGCTCGTTCATAAAAAGAATAAAGTTTCCAAGGATGCTTAAAGTCACTTGGAGACGGATTGCTTTCATTTAGCTGTTCCCAAAAAAGTTTGCCGCCAGAAGGCAGGTTTATTTCATCGCTATCGCCCGTTTCCGTTTCCGTCAGCCAAATAAGCAGCTTCGCTTTTGTAAGAATTGCATCGTAATTATTATTGCGCTCTTTTAAGAGCTGAATAAATTTTCTTATACTAATGTAGTGTTCTCTTCCTTTTAAAACAGCTGCCGTAACAGGAAACGGAACAATCTTTTCTAGAATGGGCACATCTTTTTCGATGATTTGCTGCTGAAGCGTTACCGTGTTAGTTGAGATAATAACTGGGCGGTGATGAACAGAAGCATAAAACACGGCAGGAACTAAATAAGCGTAGGTTTTACCAATACCGGTCCCGGCTTCAATTAAAGCATGCTCATTACCTGCAAAGCACTCTTGTACAAAGTTCATCATCTCCCACTGCCCTTTTCGTTCTTCAAACAATGGCAGAGCCTGATGGAACAGCTTTTGCTTTTCAGTTTCAAATATTTCGTAAGTATGAGAGTGCTGCTTTTCATTAGCTGAATGCGGCTGATATTTGTTTAGCGCAATGCCATGTATAAATTCATAAGAATCATCCTCGGCATAGCTTTTATCATCTATAACTTGTTGAATCAGTTCTCCAATTTCACTTTTAAAGTGCAAGCTTAGCGCATACAGCTGCTTTAAGGTTGTTAGAGGTAGCTTCTTTAATTTTTCAATTAGTAACAGTAAAATACGTKCCGTTACTTCTGCATCACTATCTGCTTGATGAGGGTTTTCATGTTCAATATGTAAATACTCAGCTAATTGGCTAAGTTTGTACCCATCAACTGTAGGCAGCAGAATCCGGGCCAGTTCGACGGTATCTACGGTTGAATTATAAAGCGTCTCCTCTCCGCACTGATAGAGTTCTTCTTGTAAAAAAGTTAAATCAAATGCCACATTATGTGCAACAAAATAAGCATCATCTAGCAATTCTATAATTTTAGGTGAAATTTCTTCAAATAAAGGCGCATCTTTCACCATATCATTTTGAATGTTAGTTAGTTGTGTAATAAAAGGCGGAATATCCATACCAGGATTTAAAAAACTAGAAAAACGTTCAACAATATTGCCGTCTTCTACTATGACAGCAGCAAATTGAATCATTTTATCTCCTTGTTTTGGAGAATGTCCCGTCGTTTCAAGATCTACCACAACAAAGCGTTTATTCACGGTCAACACCTCGCAAGTCTGTCTTTTTATAGTATAAAGTGAAAGCCTGCTCTATATGCTTTAAAAGCGCAACTCCTTCTCGTAAAAA
Source organism: Priestia sp. P5_B4 (assembly GCF_056400385.1). Lineage (NCBI taxonomy): Bacteria > Bacillati > Bacillota > Bacilli > Caryophanales > Bacillaceae > Priestia > Priestia sp. P5_B4. The sequence goes on along the minus strand of NZ_JBFULJ010000103.1, from coordinate 842 downwards.
CAGAGAGGCTTTCATACATAGAGTTTTACTTTAGTGTGTATAGAGGTTTATACCGTTCACTTACTAGCGTATGTATTCAAATAAAAATCCCCCTCATAAAGGGGGACTGTTCTTATAGAATTGTACCAGCTGGTTCTTGTTTAAGCAATTGTTGGATTTTATTCTGCTCATTCATAATCGCTACGGTTGGATGATGGTGGGCTACTTCTTCATTTGCCACGAGCGCATAAGAGATAATGATGATAATATCTCCAGGCTGCACAAGTCTTGCAGCAGCTCCATTTAAACAAACTACGCCGCTCCCGCGTTCGCCGGGAATCACGTAAGTTTCCAAGCGAGCTCCGTTATTATTGTTTACAATTTGGACTTTTTCGTTTGCTGCTATTCCTACTGCGTCGATGATATCTTCATCAATGGTGATACTGCCAACATAATTTAAGTTGGCTTCAGTTACATGAGCTCTGTGTATTTTAGCGTTCATCATCGTGCGAAACATTTAGTTATCCCCCTGTACGTCTACAATTACATTATCAATCAAACGGGCTTTAGAGAATTGAACAGCTAAAGCAATAATGATTTTGCCAGCGGCTTGTTTAATCGGTTTTAGCTTTGGATACGTATAAACCTCGATATAATCCACTTTACCGCTCGTATATTGCTCAATTTCTTTTCGAATGGTCTGTTTAATAATTTCTACGTGCTTCTCTCCGCTTTCAAGCAGCTGCAGAGCGCTTTGTAAACTCTTAAATAAAACAGGTGCCTCTTCTCTTTCTTTTTCTGTTAAATATACGTTACGAGAACTTTTAGCTAAGCCATCTGCTTCTCTCACCGTATCTACTGGT
>NZ_JBFULJ010000102.1:0-9321 GCF_056400385.1 Priestia sp. P5_B4 | reverse complement strand
CATATCAAGAAGAAGAGATCATAGAAGAAGTGGAAACACAGCTGCTTCTTGTCGATACAAAAAAACTTGATGAATCCATTCGGTATGATGAGCTATTAAAAGTGCCAAGATTATTAAAGCGCAACTACTTTAAATTCTAAAAAGCCGCCCCTTATTTTGTAAGGGGCGGCTTTGCTTATTGATAAGCCTTTGTTCCAACAGTGCGCAGGCTGTAGGCGTGTTTTAAAGCCACTGTGACAGGACGGAAAGTTGGAAGTTCGACTTCGTCTATTTTCGAAACGGGCAAGAGACCAACAGACGTGCTCGTAATAAAAACTTCATCAGCGTCTTTTAAAAAGGAAGGAGTCATATTTTGTTCGCGGATTTGAATGGCTTGTTCCTGCGCACATTCCAGCACGTTAGCGCGCGTAATACCGGATAGAATTTTTCTTGTGGCAGGAGTCGTGAACAAGACGTTGTCTTTTATCGCAAATACATTGCTGCTCGACCCTTCGGTTATGTATCCGTCTTTTACTAAAATAGCTTCTTTACATCCTTTAGAAGCCGCAGCTTGTTTGGMTAGAAGGTTAGGAAGTAGGTTCAATGATTTGATATAGCAATTAGCCCATCGTTCGTCTTCCAAAAGAAGCGTGGAAATGCCTTTTTCATAGGCTTCTTCAGGTGTTTGGCGAGGGTGACGTATTGTGAGTGCTAATTGTGCAGGTACATCGGGAAATAAATGATTTCGAGGAGCAATCCCGCGCGTAACTTGAATATAAATATCAGCGTCTTTTAACGTTGATTTTTCCATTGCTTGATGAATGATGTCCTTTAGCTCTTGTCTTGAAACCGGCAGCTCGATAAAGATTGCCTTTGCACTTCTTTCTAAGCGGTCTAAGTGACGTTCAATTGAAAACGGAACTCCTTTGTATACGCGAATAAATTCATAAACACCGTCTCCAAATTGGTGACCGCGTTCATCAATTGGAATAACAGCCTCATTAATATCTCTAAACTCTCCAGCATAATATGCTAATTCCATCTTGAAAAACTCCCTTCCTTCAGATATTAAAACGTTAACATAAAATTCAGCAAAATGAAATTATTTACTTGGCTTCTTCGAAGAAAATGAAAAAAGTCATACTCCTTTAGGAGTATGACTTTTATGAAAACGTACGTTTGAATGCTAATGAAAATTTCTGAATGGCTTTTTTAGGTGTAACAAACTGAACGATGAGCTTAGTACCTGTGATGAACCAATCGACAATACGGCTGCCGAGAAGCATCGTTACTAAAATGGACAGGGCAATTAAGACGATAATCCCCCATGACGTTGGCTCTAGACTTTTTGAGAAGTCAGTTGTAAAGAACCATTTTAAAATGAAGCCGTGCAATAAATACACGTATAGGGATCGCTGTCCAATGCTTGTTAAAGCAAAACCGCGCGTTGGAATTAAAGCCATAAAGGCAAAAGATACAAGAAAAGCAATTCCATAGTGAGAAACGCGCATTAAAAATTCGGCCACATTGTCGTACGTGTTCGTTCCATACAGCATATCTGTGTAAGCCGTGTCGTCTAAGAAAGAATAGCTTCCGATTAATGTCACTAGTAATACGATGGATGCAATGATTCGATTTCGCGCTGTCAAAAGATTTGTAAAAGGCTCTTGTCGCTGTGACAAATAGTAGCCTAAAAGGAAAAACGGGAAGAAGACAAACATTCGGCTAATGCTTAGAATTTTATCAAATCCGTCAATATCAATGAAGCCCATTGCAAGTCCAAGCGAAATAGAGACAGTTAAGCTAATCCACATCGGGAATTTCGCAAAGAAAGGAAGCATTAATTTCCAAAAAATTAAGCTCAGTAGAAACCACATTGCCCATCTAGGAACCAAATATTGAAGCGTGTACGTTTCATCTGTATAAAGCACACTATAATATAGGGTATAGATAGTTTGGAAAGCTAAGTAAGGAAGAGCCACCTTTGTAAATATTTTTTTGTAATAGCCTTTTTTATGAAAATTTTTTGAGAAATAACCTGCTAGTAAAATAAAGACAGGCATATGGAAAATAAAGATAAARTGATAAATGGACAGCATTCCGCTGCTATCTGTTCGGTACGGAGAAATCATGTGTCCAAATACAACCAAAAAAATTAATACAAATTTAGCATTATCAAAGTAAGCATTTCGAGTATTCATAGTATTATTTTTCCTCAACATATGCTGATGTAAACCTCCCACCAACAAGATTTATTTAAATGGCGATTATTGTTAGAATAACCTTTCACTACGGAATTAAAACATGAATTCTTCTTTTTTGCAATTACATAAAGGTTTGAGAAACCTGTCGAATCAATGCTTTTGTTATAAAAACGATGTGTTTTTGTTACAAATGTCTTTTTGAAAAAAGAAAAATATTGATATAACAATATTTATTAGTTACGCTAATAGTGAAATTTGTTTTGCAACTGTAACATGAATTTAATATTTTTTGTCCAGTAAACCACTTATATTGCAGTGTTCGACATCTACATATCACAGAAGAAAGTTGTAGATTTCTTGAAAAAATGATAGAAAAGATACACATACCGCTGGAGGGGGAGTACGATGAAATCCTTTTATCACTATATAATGAAATTCCGATCAAATAAAAAACATGATCGAATGGGAGAGTTTGCGCGAAGTGCTTATGATGATCACAGCTTCCCGAAATCTTCAACAGATTATGACGAACTGAGTTCTTATTTAGAGCTCAACGGACATTATTTATCAAGTATGACTGTATTTGATGAAGCATGGGAGCTTTATCAAAATAATGCGTGAGGAATAAAAAAGCAGGCTGATGGATATCCATCAGCCTGCTTTTTTATTTTCTTTAGTTCATGCAATAAGCAGGGGTAAAAATGATAGAGGGCAATAGATAATAAAGGCTTGGTTCTAAAGATGTTATACTTCCCCTTTTTTAGTTACTGCATATAATATTGTAACTTTTCAGTAGGTGTATGTTTACTAAGGAGGTGCGACGATGGCAGGGAAGAAAAAACCTAAATACGGAATTGGTGAAACAGTCGTTGTAACAATATACGGGACCGTTGGCACTATTACCGATATAAAAGTGATGGATGGGATTTTTGTATACGAAATCAACCATAGTGAAGGTCTTTTTTTAGAAGATACAAYTGAGCTTCTAGAAGAATATGAAGGTCAAATATTAGTACAGGAAAGAGTAGAGCTTGAATATAAATTTTTCTTCGGCGATATCGTCCAGGTTTTTAATTATGGAAAAGAGTTATTTAAAATCATTGGTATTCGAACAGAAATATGGCGTTATAAAGAGGATTCATGGGAAGATATTGTCTATGAATTGTCACGTGTAACAGATGGAGAATGGCTTGAGGCTAGTGAAGAAGAACTCATTCTCGTAACTCCTCATGAGGAAACAGAAAATTACGCTCAAAGTGTTGATATGTTGTATTTAGGTAAAGAAATTAAAAAGACGGAGTTGCTACCAAAGATGAAAAAACAAAACGGTTCTGAAAAAGAAGAAGTGAGGTTAACTAAAGAAAAGCATGAGATTATAAACGGTCTTTTAGATGTGTACAATGATTATAAATTTTTGTATGAGCTTTTTGAAGATGAAGAATACGCTGAAGTCATGAACTTAGTGCTGAAACATTTAAAAAAGATAGCAAAATCCGAACAAGGAAAATAGCAGGTAGATGCCTAATAAATAAAAGATAGCCGAGATAGATTATTACATCTCTCTTAGCTATCTTTTATTGTGTATACGGCGATGGTAATGAAAAAAGAATGGGTATAATTACCTTTCTATTTAAACTGCTGAAATTTTAGACATACTATTGCCGAATTGTTCATAAATGTGTATAAGGTAAAACTTCAAGCAGAAGATGGAGTGAACCTATTTTTAAGAAAAATAAGGTACGCTAATCCGTTCAAACGGGATAAGGAGTGATATTGTGAAAGAAATCGAAGTGGTCATTGATACGGAAGAAATTGCGGAGTTCTTTTACAATGAACTAGTCAAGCGAGGCTATGTTCCCGCTGAAGAAGAGCTAGGCGAATTAGCGGATATAACTTTTGATTATCTCATTGATAAATGCATTATTGATGAGCAAGATGAAGAATAAAAAGATAGATACATCTGTAACGACGGGGAAACTCGTCGTTTTGTTTATGAGACAGCGGCTATGAAAAAGGGTTAGCAGCTTTAATAGCAGATTGCACTTTTATATGATGCTGAAGAGGAATTTTTTTAACGGAAGAAGCGGGAATAGACTCAAGGAGAGAAAATATGCTTTCTTCTTCAAACCACTCATCTTTTCTTAAAAAAAGGTGTACGCGGTCTCCCCAGCTCATATTTAACGTCGGGCTATACAGCTTTTTGGAATGAGTTCGATTTTTTGTAAATATATCTGAATTATAATCGCTTCGAGACCCTGTGTGGGGGTGTTTAAGGCTAAATGTATAGATAGAATCATGCAAGTTTGAATAAAAAAGAAGAACGTATAAAGTTTTTCCCACTTCAATCCGTTTTAAGACAGACTCGAAATGATACACTTTTGTGCCACTTAAATCAATGTTATTACCTGAATAATAGGGAAAGACGATTTGAGTCATACCGAGAAAGTTTTGAGTGTGAAACTGCCAAGAGTGAAGAACATCCCGCTGAAACTCTTTTTTAAAGAGAACATTTTTTTCGATATGATACTGTTCGTTCACAATCAGAGCTATTGATAAGAGTGTTTTGTTTCTATGCTGCCAAAAGTCATTCCAAACAGTTTTCATAAAAGAAGATATGTGAAAAGCGGAGAGTAAATGAAACAGATTGCTGTTTTGCTCTTTGCTTTTTTCATAGAGTAACAGCTGAGCGTAAGCATCATGAAAAATGGCGGAATTGGAATGTTCTAAAAACAAGAAGTACGCGTGCTGTTTTTCTGGAGAAAGCAGGGATTTTATTAAGGTAGTGGAGAGATCTGTCATGTAATAGCCGCCGTTCCGTGAAACCAAGTGTGCTAAAAAAGCCCAGTGAATTTCGGGATGTTTTTGATAATAGTCTAAATAAGCTTGGGTACGTGTAACATTGTTTTGATTAGCTTTTTTTACTTTTTTTCGAATCTCTTTAATCAATTTTACGTCTTCTCCGATAAAAGACAGCGGGAGGGTAGCAGGAGGTTTGAGCTGCATCATCTGCTGCAGGCGAAGAACATCCTCCAATCTAATGAGGGGATTTGTGTTAGTAGAAGTCATGTTAAGCCTCCTTTGAAACGTTTAACTATATAAAAAAAGGGTAAGGGACTTTTTGAAACCTTTATAACATTTCGTACGTATAAAGGGTAACAAATGTTAAGAAAAGAGGTTTTCTTTATGTTCAGAAAAATTTTTGAATCATTAACTGGATCTAAACATCGACGCTACAGCAGCAGCGATCGACACTATCGACGTCCTCGTCACTACAGCAGCAGTGATCATCATTACAGAGGTCCTCGTCATCATAGCAGCAGTAGCGATTATAAGCGAAGCAAATATTATGACAGCCACAGTCATTCAAAATATGGACACCACCACTATAAGCGTAAGCGTAAAAGCGGAAGTTTCTTCTCAAGCTTTTTCTCAAGTTGATTTATGATGAAAAATCGAATGTTCAAATATCTTCATCGCTGGCTAGTTGACCGCCCTTTTAAAAAAGGAAAAGTCATTTGCGGGCGCTATGAAATCATAGATGTACTGGGAATGGGAAGCTATGGTATAACATATGTTGCTAACGACATTGTGCAACAAAAAAAGGTAGTCGTAAAGCAGCTCCGTAAAACGAAGCAGTGCACGTCCCAGGGGCTGAAGTCTTATCATTATGAAGCAAAATTGCTGTCTCAATTAAATCACCCTCAAATTCCTTCACTGTATGAAGCTATCGAAACAGCTGAAGGCTGTTTCTTAGTGATGGAGTTGATTCAAGGGAAAACGTTTGAAGATTTAATTTTTGAAGAGAAGTGCGTGTATACGGAAGAACAAGCGCTTAACATTTTACTTAATATTCTAGACGTAGTTTCTGCTATTCATGAGCAAGGAATCGTTCACCGTGATCTTCGTATTCCAAATATTATTGATGTTAACGGAACCATCTATGTTATTGACTTTGGTCTTGCTAGATTTTTAGGAGACCATGAAGAAACAAGCACCCTTATAGAAGAACAGCAGTTTATGAGACAAACATCTGCTGCAAGCGATATCTATGCACTTGGTCATTTTCTTTTATTTTTATTATACTCTGGTTATGAGCCGACGGAAAAACAAGAAAGAAGCTGGGAACAAGAGTTACATTTGTCGGCGCCTATTAAGACAATCATTCAAAAAATGCTGAGAGCAGATGAATCGTATGAAAGCATTAGAAGTTTACAAAAAGATATTTATGACTATATAAATAGTAAGAACTCAGGGAGGGGAAAGTATGGCGCTATTTAATAAAGCGTTAGCCCGCATTGGAATTGGTGCAGCGCGAGTGGACGCTAAGCTTGTCAATGATGAATTTCRTGCTGGTGAAAAGATTGAAGGAATTGTTGAAGTGTACGGAGGCAATGTTGAGCAGAAAATTGACAGCATCTATCTGCGTCTATTCACAACTTATGTAAAAGAAAGGGACGATAAAAAATACAAGCAGGATATTGAGCTTAATACGTTTAAGATTAACGACCCGTTCACGATTCAACCATCTGAAACGAAGTCTATTCCTTTTACCTTTCAGCTGCCTGATGATACGCCTGTTACATTAGGGAGAACCCGGGTTTGGGTGGCGACGAGCCTTGATATTAAAGACGCCGTTGATCCGTCAGATATTGATCATGTAAAAGTGCTTCCTAACCTTATGGTAACAAGCACAATTGAAGCTATGGAACAGCTTGGCTTTCGCTTGCGCCAAGTCGAGTGCGAAGAAGCCCCTCGCAGGATGAGAAAAAGACTTCCTTTTGTTCAAGAATTTGAATTTGTTCCAAGTGGTGGAGTGTACGCTGGGAAAGTAGATGAAATTGAAATCATCGTACAGCCGAGCGGCTTACATGACTACGATTTATTTATAGAAGTAGATCGACGTGCCAGAGGGTTTGGCGGCTTTCTATCTGAAATGCTGGATGCAGATGAGTCGCTCGTTCATGTTCATGTTTCTGAAAAAGAAATTCCTCAGTTAAAAAATATATTAACCAGTATTATTTCACGCTATAGCTAACGTGCATAGCTCTCCTTTATTTTTCGTATATTAAAGACAGTAAAAAGAAAGGAGAGAGGTATATGCCGCAATCAAAGCAAACGAAAAAAATAAATGCAAAAGAGGAGTTTTCGGCTGAATTTGTCGTTCATCAAGCTCCTAAGCCAGAAGACTATATTCAGCCAAAACGTGTGAATAAGTAAAGCATGTAGAACACTACATGCTTTTTCTTTTAATAGGTTGGAGGAAATAAAAAATGGTAAACCGCACTACAAAATATTCTCTATTTATTGTATCGCTTTTAGCTTTCTTTTTACTGATTTTATTTACATTTAATACACCTTGGGTGAAACAGCTTGACTTTAATGTGCTTCATACCATTGAAGGATGGAGGACGGACACGTTAACACCCATCATCATATTTATAACAACCGTAGGATCTTGGTATGTTACTGCGCCAATATGGTTTGCAATTATAGTATTTCTTCTTTATAAACGAAAAGGGTTGCTCGTTTTATATATCACGCTCGTTTTTTGGGGAGTTCGCGCTTTAAATTGGGGATTGAAGGAGATTTTTGCAAGACCAAGACCTGATTGGAGTCAAGTCGTTCCCGCCTCTCACTATAGTTTTCCGAGCGGACATGCCATGAACTCAATGGCGTTTTACAGCGGAGTACTTTTGTTAATATGGATGTATACAAGAAGCAGGGCTATCAAAACGGCAGCTGCATGCGTAATTGCTATTGTTATTTTATTAATTGGATTTAGCCGTTTGTATTTAGGCGTACACTTTTTAACGGATATACTAGCAGGATATTGTTTAGGACTTGCTTGGTCCTTAGGGGTCTACCTCCTTTCTAAGCGCCTATATAACCAAAAATAGGAGCAATGGTTACATTTTTTTCGTTAATATTTCATTTTGTTTAAGTAGGCCTATTGATTCATCCATTCAAAAACAACTAATGATAAAATGGGAAACAAATATTTTATGTACATGTTTAATAAGAAAAAACTAGTAATTTCGACAAAAAACGTTTTGATTCGATAAAGGATTTTCGGATTTTATCACTAATTATATAAGAATACATGACGTAAAAGAGTAAATACTTGCTTTTGGGTGGAGGGAAGAATGTTGAGTGTGTGGACCACAATAAAAAAACAATTTAATATTAGCACAGAATATGATGTAACCATTATGCAAACAGAAGAAAAAGGCGAAAAGCGCGGATATAAGCCTGTCCATCGTCTAACGATTACAGCATTCGATCATCAAGACGCAGCAACACAAGTATTTCAGATGTTTAATATTGCTGATAATTTGCCAAAAGATTGTGATGCGAGGTTTATCAGCACAGGCGATATTTTGTTAATTGATGAAGGTACTCGAGGAAAGTATTACTACAAGCTATGGACAGACGGCTGGCAAAAAGTGAACCGCCTGCACGTACGCTAAACATAAGGTAAAAGCGACCTACCTGGCCGCTTTTTATTTATATGTTGACCCTTAGTAATCACGAGTATGATGGCCAGGGCCATTTTTTCGGTTTGTTGCTGAATATTCATCTCCATGGGCTTCATGTTCTGCTATAATTGCTTCTTTTGGAATATGATTATTCTTTTTAGGCGAATTAATTCGATTGCGATGTTTTTTTCCCATACATATCACCTCAGCTAACGTTAGTAAATCCCTTGCGCTATTAGCGTACCCTTATATAAAAAGACATACTACGCCATTTTTTGGGCCGTATGTCTTTTTATTTTTGACGCATAATGTTAGAAGTAAATAGACAAGCAAGGGATACAATATGGTATAGTGAAAGCGTAAGATTTTTTACATATAGGAGGTACGAAATGAGCGTACATATTGGGGCAAAACAAGGTGATATTGCAGAAACGATTTTACTTCCAGGTGATCCACTTCGTGCAAAATACATTGCAGAAACGTTTTTAGAAGATGTAACTTGCTATAACGAAGTGCGCGGTATGCTTGGATTCACAGGAACATATAAAGGAAAGCGCGTTTCTGTTCAAGGAACAGGAATGGGTGTACCATCAATTGCTATTTATGTAAATGAACTAATGAATGAATATGGTGTTCAAAACCTAATTCGGGTTGGTACATGC
>NZ_JBFULJ010000101.1:0-9355 GCF_056400385.1 Priestia sp. P5_B4 | reverse complement strand
GTTATATAGTTAGTTACATGAGTAATGAACCACTTAAGTGAGGTAGTCAAAATGAAACAATCATTAGATCATCAGCGACCAATTTTTCAACAAATTAAAGAAACCATCGAAGAGAATATTTTGAATGATGCTTTTCCAGAAGAAGAAAGAGTACCGTCTACGAATGAATTTGCCAAAATGTATCGCATTAACCCTGCAACAGCAGCTAAAGGAATTAATCAGCTAGTTGACCACGGAATATTGTATAAAAAGAGAGGGATAGGGATGTTTGTATGTGCGGGCGCCAAAGAAGTATTGCTTACACAAAGAAAAGAAGAATTTTATAACCGTTTTATTGTTCCCCTGAAAAAAGAAGCACAGCATTTGGGGATTACGGTAAACGAGTTAAAAGAGCTGTTAGACAAGGGGGAAATAAAGTGAATATAGAAGCGCAGCTGTTAAATAAATGCTATGGATCTAAACAAGTGTTAAAAGACATTTCACTTACGCTAGCAAAAAATAAAATATACGGGTTACTAGGTAGAAATGGAGCGGGCAAAACGACTCTGATGCAAATTGTAGCCGGGCATATTCCAGTTACGACAGGAGAGGTAAAAGTGGGCAATCAATCTCCATTTGAAAACCGCTCTGTCTTGCAAAACATCTGCTTAATTAACGAAAGCGGAAATTTCAAAAAAACATTAAAAGTCAAAGACGTGTTAAAAATTGCGTCACTTTTTTATCCTTACTGGAGCGAAGAAGCTGCTGAGAGGCTTATGGAAGAGTTCGATTTAGATTGTAATATGAAAGTGAAAGCATTATCTAAAGGTATGGAATCAGCATTAGGAATTATTGTTGGGCTATCTTCCCGAACGAGCATCACAATCTTTGATGAACCTTATATTGGACTTGATGCTGCGATGCGAGCGCGTTTTTATGAGCTTCTATTGGATGAATATGAAGAATATCCACGCACGTTCATTATTTCCACACATTTAATTGATGAGGTAAGTAATTTATTTGAAGAAGTACTCATTATGCAAAAAGGAAAGCTGATTCTTCAGGATACAGCAGAAAATTTGCAGCAACGCTGTGTAAGTGTGAAAGGACCTAAAAGTCAAATTGAAGAATATGAAAAAGGAAAGCAAATAATCCATGAACAAGTATTCGGAGGAGAGAAAAAAATAGTCCTTTTTAATGAAGATATTTATGCTGAGGAGCTTGTCGACAGTTCATTTCATATAGAAGCTGTTCATATACAGGATATTATGATTTATCTTACAGCAAATCGTGGAGGTGTAGCGTAATGAAAGGACAGTTTGCCGCCATTAGTTATTCACTCTACGTTGAACTAAAGTATTTAATGATTCGCTTTTGGACGATTCTGTTAGCTTTTGTTGTAGTAGATATTTTAGTGTTCAGTCAGGTGAATGAGCATCTTCTATTAGTAACAAGTATGCCGCAGTACATCTTTTCAGGTATTGTAAGTTTTATTATCATTCGAAAAAGTTTTTCCTTTTGCTTAAAGTTAGGAGCTACTCGTAAAGCATATCTTTTAACGATGACCTGTGTTTTTGCTTTATTTGCAATTGTAATGTCCCTTATCAATGTTGTCATCATGAGCATTTCCATAAAGGTGATTAATAGTTTGAATTTAATGAATGTTCAGCTTTATTATGCGAGCGATTTTATCTTTCATGACCCTACTGTCACTGTTCACTTTTTAACGGACGCTGTATTTATTTTTTTTGTTACAGCAGCATCGTGTTTGCTCGGCAGCATCGTTTACAAATTCGGGCAAACAGGAGGGATGATCACCGGTGCTGTTTTAATTTTACTGTTTACGATTCCAGTGACAAAAGAACCGGTTATTCATTTTATAAAAAGCTTTTCGAACGGGTCGTTGTTACTTACATTCGGAACAATGGTTATCGTAAGCTTCTTATTCTTTCTTATCAACTGGCTGTTTTTAAAAAAAGCGTCTCCTGTCCATCAAGCCTAATAAAAAAAGCAATCATTCCTTTACTGAATGATTGCTTTTTTTATTGTACTTTTTTAGAGCAAGCTGCATCAATATCTAGAATCCAGTCGTGAAACTTTTGCTGAAGAAGTTGAAGAGAAGACTGATTGTTCGATACAATGTCCAGTCCGCGCTCGTCGTATAGGTGGAAGATGGTTTCTTTATTCAAATTCACAATGTAACACTCTTCTTCGATAGCCGGATGAATATGAAGATCGCGGTTGGCAATTGATTGCAAAAGAAGCTTTTCTTTCACATCATTTGTTTTACAGGCAATAATATACTCAGCGTTATTTAATAATGCTACGGATTGAACTTCTTGTTTCTTCAGACGAGAGCGAATGAATTTTTTAATAGCTGTTTCTTTTTTCTTTTTTAAAAGTAAATCATCCTGTGCAGCATTCGCTTTGAAAACAAGTAACAGCTCATCATTTTTTTCATGGAGTGTCTCAAAAATTTCGTAAGCGCGTGCGTACACATTTTTCATGTATTCTCGTTCCCATACGCCTTTTTGATTGGTAAGCGTAAAACGGATACCTGCGGGCGCGTTATAAAAAAGAGGTCTTTTCATTTGAACATTTGGAAACATTGTTGTTAAGTATGATTGAAGCCGCATTGTAGTCATACGCAACACCTCATTTAGTTTAGTCCTGACTTAATATGTTGAGTTTAGTCTATCACGTGATTAGCTAAATTTGTAAAGAAGTAATGTTATTTAATCAAAAGGTAACCAAACTGTTATATTTTGTTGATTTTGCATTATTTCTTTACACAACCTTTGCGGATGAACAGGTTTTTTCATACGCCTGTCGTATTACTTAACGTAGTAACGACGTGAAGAAAGGATGATATACGGTGAAAAAACAGCTTGTTCTTATTTCAATTATTACAGCTGCTTTCTTTGTGCTCATTTTTCACAAAACGATCTTTCAAGAAGGTAATCCTCTTCCTATTGCATGGAGTATTGTAAAATTAAAATCTTCGGGTGAAGATGTTGTGCAAATATCGGATAAGCCTAAAAGGTATCTCATTCATTCAGATGACTACTTAACGTTTATTAAACAAATGAAAAAGAAAAAAGTAAATTTTCAATATCAAGATGATAAAAAATTTTATTTTAATAACGACAATGAACGCCAGCTTTTCGTCAGCAAAAACTATACCGATAAGTTCACGATTATGGAACTAAAGAAAAAAGAGCTGACTGAAGCTGGCGTTGAGTAATAAGAGCTAATCCCTGCCCTGTGTCCCAAAATCTTTAATTTGAACATGAACATGATAGTCGATGGTCGACTGGGTAAATATTTCATCCCATTCATGCTGATGTTTTTTCCAAAAATGAGGATGATGAATTCGTACGTAATCATGCAGGTCAATCACATCAGCTTTGTAATTATTTTGTAATAAGCGAAGTGTTTTTTCTGCATCTTTTCGAATGATTTTTTCTATTTTTTTTTCGGTGTTCTTTACATTAGAGGCGGCAAGAGCCTGTTTTGAAGTCTCCCAATCTTCTGATAGCCTGCCGCTTGTTTGAACGTTGATGTCAAAATGAACGGAGTGATTTGAATCAATGCGGGCCTTCACATCTTGCTGAACATCTCCAATTTCATAGGAAAAGGGGTATGGACCGTGTTTGCCGTAAATAATTCCGCCTTTAATATTCCCCGTTAACCACGTTAATGCCTCCACTTGGTGCTGAGTTAAGGTGAATTTTGCTTTTTTATCTTTTATGATTGCCGCGCCGTCTATTTCAACGCTATTTTTTATTTTAGAAAGCCGCTGTATTAAAAAGCTTTGATCTGTTTTTAACTTAGCCGATAGCTCTCCCATGGTTAGGGGATTTAGAATTTTGTTCGTTTTGAATTTATTATAAACAAGTTCGTAAATTAAGTTTACAGGCGGTACAGACATTCCTTGAATCGTTAAAACGTTTTTAGCATCGCCTTTTGTAACAAACGCAAGGCTGCTGCGGCGTATTTCATTATCACGTACAAACTGATTGATAAGCGCATCAAGAGGGATGGTCTTGCTTGCTTTTTCTCCTATTAAAAGTGCTCGCTGATGCTGGCTGTATATAGGATCAGATTTCAGCGAAATATTTCGTGTGATTTCATGAATTGTAGGACCAGCTGTTGTAATGTTTTTGTATGGAATGGAAGAAGACATATTTCCGGACTCTGTCTCGGTTAACGTTTGATGAGTCAGCACAAGCTGATTTTTTCCTGTTTTTGGTTCTATTTTCGATGTGATATCCATTGCCACGCCTATAACAAGAGCAAGTTGTTCAATGTTTCGATGATTTGTACAGCTGCACAATAAAAAAATGGTCATCATGACAGGAAGACATTTTTTCGTCATTTGAACACAACCTTTTTTATTTTCATTAACATGCTGAAAAAAAGAGGGATAACCAAAAATGTCACTAAAAATGCCCAGCCTAGAACAGTTGAATAATTCGACACGTCGCTTGCTGTTTTGGGGGCTAAAGAGCTCATAAATAAAACGGGTACAAGAAAGATAATATTAGTAGTTGATCGGTTTTTGAAAATCTTTTTAAATCCTGAAACAGCTAAAAAGAAATACATTACAAAGGTTAAAAAAAACTGAAGAAGCCAGACAATAAGTAAAAATAATTCAAGCCTCTCAAAGAAAATTCCTTTTACTTCATGCGTCTGAACAAATTCAATCGTAGGCCAGACGGTCGTTTTTACCTCCGGAACGGATAACGCGCCGACAACTAATACGTAAGTGATAATATATAAAAGTAAAGGAATGGAAAATCCGATGATAGAAACTTTTCGTAAATGATTTTTGTTTTTCATATGCTTTGGAAGAAATACAATCGTTTCAATCCCTAAAAAGGAAACAGAGACGGTTGTAAAAGCAGCAAGAAGCGGGCTGAATCCATCGGCTAACACGGGCTGTAAGTTTTTTAAATCGACCATTCCGATACTAAGAAGATATAAGATAAGAAGAATGATGACCGTTACAGGAAAACATAGGGCCATTACTTTTCCAATAGAATTAATACCCCCAGTGATTAAATAGACGCCTGTCAAAATAAACGAAAGGATAATTAACTCAATGGGCATCGTTTCCAGTAAATAGAAATGGATCATTTCTGCCATAGCTCTTACTTCAAAACTTGCTACAGATGTGAAATAAACGACTATAGCGAAGTTGAAGATATTTCCAATCAACTTGCCGGTTACTTCTTGCGTGAAGTCAAACATACAGCTAATCGTAAAATATTTAACCATCCAGACTAAAAAAAGAACAATTCCAATAAACAAAAGGCCGTCCATAATAAGTACAATCCATCCGTCTGCATTATTTGTCTGGTTTGTAATGYTGCTTGGCAGTGTTAATAAACCGACGCCCAGCATGGTTGAAGAGATAATTGAAATGGCATAAAAGTCTGAAAGAAGCTTGCTTGATTGTGACTGTGATTGTTCCATATGGTCCTCCTTTTGTCAGTTTTATTTGGCTTTATTTTTAGACTGTTTTAGACTTTTGTTTGGCAGACGAATATAAGAATCTTTCCACGCTTTTTTATTTAACGCAAAAAACGGTTTGAAGTAAGCCATACCAAAACTTTCGAGCTTGGTTAGATGAATGACGAGAACAAGAAAAAACATGGTAACTCCGTATAATCCAAATATTGCTGCAATCATCATAGATACGAAACGCAAAATTCGAAACGAAAGACCAATTCCGTACTGAGGAACGGTAAAGGACGCAATTGCCGATACAGATACAACAATAATCATAACGGAGCTAACGATATGGGCTTCCACCGCTGCTTGACCAATCACAACCCCGCCTACAAGTCCAACTGTTTGTCCCACAGGAGTAGGGAGACGCAGACCGGCTTCGCGCAATAATTCAAGCGTCACTTCCATAACCACTGCTTCGATAAAAGGAGAAAAAGGAACGTTTTCTCGTGTGGCCGCAATAGTAATAGCAAGCTCCGTCGGAAGCAGACCTTGGTTAAACGAAACGAGTGAAATATAAATAGCTGAAAAGAATAGGGTAATAAAAATAGACAAGTACCTTAGTAATCTTAGCAACGAACCAGCTATCCATCTTTCGTAATAATCGTCGGGTGATTTCATAATCATATCGAAAGTTGTAGGCACTAAAAGAGCAAAAGGAGAGCCATCTACTAAAATGGCTACTCGCCCTTCATTCACCGCAGCGAGAACACGATCCGGTCTTTCTGTATTTTGTACTTGAGGGAACGGTGAGTAAGGTGCTTCTTCTAAAAATTCTTCAATCATTCCTGAGTCTTGAATGTTATCTAAAGGAATGTCTAATAATTTCTCTCGGACTTGATTCACGATGTGAGTTTGACAGTGTTTATTATGAAAAACGATACTTGTTCGATGTTCCTTTGTATTTCCAATATAAATGTCTTCAATAACCATTTCTTCTTCGGTAGAACGCTGCCTTAAAAGACCAAGGTTTTCATCTAAGTTTTCGATAAGAGCAATTTTAGGGCCGCGCACTACTTTTTCTGTTGTAGGTTCACTTAAAGAGCGCTGTTTGGTCATAGACATATTCAGCGAGTATGCCGTGGTGCTTTCGCTAATGAACAGCAAGGGCTGACCTTTAAAAAAACACGAGATCGCTTGCTTGTATGTATAAACTTCTTTGTCTTTAATGACAGAAATAAACGAATCGATGTCATCGAGTGTTTGCGTTTCACTTTTTGCTTTTGTCTCAACAACATGCTGAGTAAGATTATCAAGTTTTTCTCCGTCTACTAATCCTTGGAGATAAATAATACATATATATTTTGTGGGAGACAGCCATAATTTTTTGGAACCAACGTCTGTATTTTGACCCACCAAATCTAGAAACGTTTGAACGGTGTAGTCTGCATTGGGCTGAAATTTTGAATCGAGCATAAATAAACTCACCGCCTGTTGTGTTAATGAGCTTAGTGTTTACGATGTAAAAACGAGTTATGCGAAAAATGTGGAAGAATAGAAAAGATATGTTATGGTAAAGAAAAGAGGTGATGGTATGCTACATTCATTTACGTTAAAAACGAATAAGCGTGACGAAATGATTGACGTGACGAGTCAGGTACAAGCATTAATAAGAACAGAAGGATTAAAAGAAGGGGCTGTAGTTGTCTACTGTCCTCATACAACCGCTGGTATAACAATTAATGAAAATGCGGATCCGGATGTAAAAACCGATATGATCCGACGCTTCGATGAAGTATATCCTTGGGAACATAAGTTAGATCTTCATATGGAAGGAAATACGGCGGCGCATCTCAAAGCGAGCACGGTCGGCTCCTCTCAGCATATAATCGTTCACGATGGGCAGCTGCTGTTAGGAACGTGGCAAGGAATTTATTTTTGTGAGTTTGATGGACCGAGGACTCGTACGTATTATGTAAAAATTTTATCGGCACAATAACTTTTTTTCATACGTCATTGTCCAACTTTTTTCTGAAAATTGTTATAAAACAAAGTTAATTTAATATAAATGTTATATAACAGTTAAAGGGAGAGATTGAACAATGGAAAAGATAAGTGCAGAACAAGAAGCAGTAAAAAAAGAAAATGAAAAAACAAATTTTACATGGGTGGAAGAATACCCAACCATTTTAGACATTGTCAATGAATATTACAGTACGTGTCGATAAATAAAGTGAAGAGACAAAATTATTTTAATTGAAAGAAGATCCGAATGAGTTTGATTCTTGCTTGAGAATTTAACGCGTTCGGATTTTTTCATTGGTAGGGTGGACGTAGGTTTTGTATATGTAGACGAGGAGGCTCATCGGACGCTGACGGAAAACGAAGTCTTACACGGAAATCAACAGCGATGCAACAAGCGGTCGAGATCATTTATCTCACTTGTTCGTCTTTAGGTTGGATTGATTTAGTTATGTCTTAATATCTTTTTTTATAAAAAAAGATATAATAGTAGCAATTTTCCTAAAATGTTTAATATAATAAATATTAGGGTACTGAATTGTATGAAATAAAGATAAGACGCATCGTTTCATACTATTTCCTTTTTTACCGCTAGTATAGCCTTGAAGAAAAAGTTTCATTTGATATACTAACTATACGCTTAGTCTTTAAGAGAAAGATGAAGATTCATTGTCATTGTTACACGCAGTGAATGAGCTGCCTTTGCTTGGCGAAAACGTCGTACAAACAAAGACAGATAGCGAATTGTTTTGGGTGCGTTCATTTAGTTCAAAACAGGGAGGCGATTAGTCTATGTTACTTGTACGTATGGCCATGATTGGTTTCTTTTCATTAACAGCCATATCATTGTTTTCTTTTCAGTCCGTTGAAATTATCCATGCCATTATGGACTTTTTCTCATCAGCTGATAAGTACTAAAAAACGATATCTTTTTTAAATAAAAAGCGGATAACCCTTAGGGGCTATCCGTCAAAAACCGCCCAAAAGGCGGTTTTTTTATGCTTATAGCTGTGCTAACAAACGCACTGCATTCATTCTCTGATGACAAAGTTCACGTGTTTTTTAGCTTAACATTCGTTAAAATAAGTATTTACGTACTGTTCAAACTGAAGCCAATCGTCCACGCGAGGGACATTTACTTCTTCGTTATACGGGTAGCTCATGGCAACAGCATGGCGACCTGTAGCTTGAAAAGCCTTCAAATTATGCGGTGCATCATCAAATAGCAAGTCTCCGTATATTTTATCTTTTTGGTGTGTAAACACGATATTGTATTTTCCGATAAATGGAAGGTGTTTCTCAACCCACTGCTCTTTTTCTGTATAAGCATAGGTACGGCTGCTTGTAACAATTAAAATGGAAAACCTTTCATAAAGTCGTTTAAGAACCTCAACAGCATGAGGGAGAGGTTGTAAATGTAAAAAAAGCCCCGGCTGATCGAGGTAGTCATAAATTTTCGTGCCGCATTCCGGCTTTACATACTTTTCTGATTCCCAGCATTTTAACTTTTCAACCGATAAGCTGTCGCAATAATCTTTGTTATATTGGTTATGCCAATCCGTCATAAGATCACAAATGACAGAATCCATGTCAATTAAAAGGGTGTGCATTTATTCAACTTCCTTTACAGTATTCATCTACACGCTTGGTTTTGCAATGTAATGTGCTGCTTCTACTATACCAAATCTTTTACATGCAGAAAAAGAGCAAGCCGCATCAAAATCGCACAGCTTGCCCTTTTTATAGAAACTACATTCTTTTAGCACCTAAATAGCGTTTGCTCCAATAGCTCTCTTTTAGAGAAGAGACGCTCACACCTTTAGATGAAGAGCAGTGAAGAAACTGGTTATTTCCTAAATAAATTCCTGCATGAGAAGGCCCTTTTGTATAGGTTTGGAAG
>NZ_JBFULJ010000100.1:0-9395 GCF_056400385.1 Priestia sp. P5_B4 | reverse complement strand
TTCCAACACCGCCTCCACGGCTCATGATTTCCATTACTTGTTTGCGGTGTTCTGAAATACCTTCACGTGAATCTTTTACATAAGGCATTACATAACAGTTGAAGTACGTTACGTCCGTATCAGCACCTGCACCGTAAAGAACGCGGCCAGCTGGTACAAAGTTTAGCTGAACAAGCTCTTGATAGAACTTTTCAAACCACTCTTTACGCTTTTCTTCTGTTTTTTCCACAGAAGCTAAGCCTGTTGCATTACGTTTTGCAATTTGCTCATAGAAGACTTCTAGAGGTTTTTCAATGACATCTAAAGAACGAGTAATTAATCCGTTTTCTGCTTCTTCAGGCGATAAAGCTCCTCTAAACTCATCTTCTACCTTGACAACAGCGGTTTTTTGCTCAAAATTAATGCTTTCCACATAGCCAAGTCCTCGTGCTGGAAATTTTGGATCTTCCTTTACGGTTAGAACAACAAAATCTCCTTCTGATAACGTTAATTTTTCCGTATCTTTAAACGCATAGCGGTCTAACATTACCAATCTTGAAACACCTTTATGAGTCAACTTCATATCCGGTGTAATCGGATGTACTTGCGGAAAGCGTTCAATATCTGAATTGAGCTTTTCAACATTCATATTCACTTTTTGATTTAACAAAACAGTCATTCTCACAACTCCTTACCTATCGAACATCTATAAATTTATTAACTTTATTTCCTTTTAAAGGAAATAAAGTTTTTCAATCAACTATCAATAACTTACCACACGGCTTGGACGAATTCAATATATAGTATTTGACACTTCTCCAAACATCTACATATAGAAGGGTGTCAAGTGAAATATTTTTTTTTTCGTAAAAAAAGTGTTTGACTTTTCTTCCCTATGTATTCTATTAGCCAAGCATTGTTTCTAAAAATCCCACTAAAAAGTGCAACTTATAAGAAGTTGCACTTTTATCTATTTCCCATGGGCATCCGTTTAGCGCTTAAAGTTCCATTCATCCGATCCGTACTTTGTGCGCGCTAGTTCTTCTACAGATGCTTCCTCTTCTTCAGACAGTGTATACGGTTCTAAATCGATATCAAGAGCAGAAGCAAATCCTTTATAAAACGCTTCTTTTGCTTCTTCAATAGAGATTTTGCGGCCCGCAATTGCATTAATGGCTACCGCTTTAGAACGAAATGCGCGCTGCATTCTTTCTTTCACGCGATCATTTGGATAATTAAACACGCTGAATAATTTATCTTCATCAATCTCTAACAGAATAGAGCCGTGCTGTAGAATAACTCCTTTTTGTCTAGTTTGGGCACTTCCAGCAATCTTGCGGCCCTCTACAACTAGTTCATACCAAGAAGGAGCATCAAAGCACACGGACGAACGAGGGTTTTTTAAGCTATTTTTTTCTTCTTCTGAACGAGGAATAGCAAAATAAGCCTCGAGCCCTAACGAACGAAATCCTTCCAGTAAACCTTCAGAGATTACGCGATATGCCTCTGTAACTGTCTTGGGCATGTTAGGATACTCTTCAGATACAATTACGCTGTAAGTAAGCTCTTCATCGTGAAGCACGCCCCTGCCGCCCGTTGGACGTCTTACAAAGCCTAGCCCTAATTCTTTTACTTTATCAAAGTTAATTTCTTTTTCAGCTTTTTGAAAATAACCGATTGACAGCGTTGGAGGGTTCCATCCGTAAAAACGAATCGTAGGTGGAATTTCTCCTTTACTATGCCATTCTAATAACGCTTCATCTAACGCCATATTGTAATAAGGCGAACGGTTGTTGGAATCAATAAATCTCCACTTTGCTTTCATCTACCTCATCCTCAGCTATATGTAATATAAAAAATAAATCCGTTTTTTAGTCTACCAAAAGATTGAGCTAAGGAAAAGCAAAGAGCAACATAAAACTGTGAATTCAAATGTGGTAGTTTTTTCATTTTCGGGAAGAAATCCGCTAGATTCAAGGCAAAATCGCTTTACTTCTAATTTCATTCACTTATATAATAAGAGTATGGATTTTGTCGAAGAAAGGAAGAATCAGCATGTCAGCAATTACAGCAGTACTCATTTTACTTGGAGTAATCATCATATACTCTGTCGTTATGTTCTTTGTCCAACGTCGCATTATGAAAACGTTAACTGAAGAAGAATTCCGCAGCGGCTACCGCAAGGCACAGCTAGTTGATATTCGTGAACCGAATGAATTCGAAAACGGACATATTTTAGGCGCACGAAATATTCCTCTTTCACAGTTCCGTATGCGCATTAAAGAATTTCGTCCAGATCAACCTGTCTACATCTATTGTCAAAGCGGAATGCGCACAGGACGCGCAGCACAAATGCTTCGTCGCCACGGTGTTCAAGAAATCTATGATTTAAAAGGCGGCTTCAAAATGTGGAACGGTAAAGTGAAAAAGAAAAAATAATGGTATGTATATAGAAAAACCTCGCCTTTGGGCGAGGTTTTTTGTTAGACGTTTTGAACAGCCTGTTCTTTCTGATAGCGAAGAACTGGCTTTCTCGCTGCCAGCGTTTCATCAAGGCGTTTCACAACCGTTGTATGCGGAGCTTCCTGTACGACTTCAGGCGTTTCTTCTGCTTCTTTTGCAATTTGAATCATCACATCGATAAACGCATCTAGCGTTTCTTTCGACTCCGTTTCCGTTGGTTCGATCATCATGCACTCTTCTACGATAAGCGGGAAGTAGATAGTCGGCGGATGATAGCCAAAATCAAGCAGTCGTTTCGCAATATCCAGTGTGCGCACGCCAAGCTTTTTCTGACGTTTTCCAGATAAAACAAATTCGTGCTTACAGTGACGGTCAAACGGCAGCTCATAGTGTTCTGCTAAACGACGCATCATATAGTTGGCATTTAGCACAGCGTTTTCCGTCACCGCTTTTAAGCCGTCTGGACCCATTGAACGAATATACGTATAAGCGCGAACGTTGATACCGAAGTTGCCGTAAAACGGCTTTACACGTCCAATTGACTGAGGACGGTTATAGTCAAAGTGATAACCTTCTTCTGTTTTCACAAGCACTGGTTTAGGCAAATACGGAATTAAATCTGCTTTTACCCCTACCGGACCAGAGCCAGGACCGCCTCCTCCATGAGGGCCTGTAAACGTTTTATGAAGGTTTAAATGAACAACGTCAAACCCCATATCTCCAGGACGGGCTTTACTTAATACTGCGTTTAAATTTGCACCATCATAATAAAGCTTTCCACCTGCTGCGTGAACAATTTCAGCCATTTCTAAAATATCTTCTTCAAATAATCCCAGCGTATTTGGGTTTGTTAACATTAAAGCGGCTGTATCTTCTCCTACTACGCGGCGTAAATCCTCTAAGTCCACTAAACCATGTTCGTTTGATTTTACCGTTACCGTTTCAAATCCCGCAACTGTTGCCGAAGCCGGGTTCGTTCCGTGAGCTGAGTCTGGAACAATGACTTTTGTTCGCTGCGTCTCACCATTTGCTTCATGATAGGCACGAATCATCATAAGCCCGGTCCACTCGCCGTGAGCACCTGCTGCTGGCTGAAGTGTTACTTCATCCATTCCTGTAATTTCTGTTAAATGCTCTTGTAAATCATATAAAAGTTCGAGAGCACCTTGAACCGTTTGCTCATCTTGAAGCGGATGAATATGCGCAAACCCAGCAATGCGTGCTGCTTGTTCATTCACTTTTGGATTATATTTCATCGTACATGAACCAAGCGGATAAAACCCTGAGTCTACCCCGTGATTTCGTTTTGAAAGCGCGGTGTAATGACGCATAATATCGAGTTCTGATACTTCAGGAAGCTCAGGAGCTTTGGTACGCACATACGCTTTCCCAAGCAGTTCTTCAGCATTTACTTGCGGCACATCTAACTCTGGCAATGAATAGCCGATTCGCCCTTCTTTACTGCTTTCAAAAATAAGTGATTGATTTTGATTAAGCATGAAGATCCCCCAATTCATTTACAAGTTGGTCAATTTCCTCTTTTGTACGGAGCTCTGTAAAAGCAAGCAGCATGTGATTTTCAAGCGCTTGGTTATCACGGCTAAGATCATAACCGCCAATTATTTTTGATGCTAATAAATGATTGTTTGCTTCTGTTACCGAAACCGGAAGCTTCACGACTAATTCGTTAAAAAACGGTCCTTCAAATGCTACATTTACCCCTTTTGCCTTTAACGCTTCATATGCATAATGCGTTTTTGATAAGTTTTGCAGCGCCATTTCTTTTACACCTTGCTTGCCTAAAGCTGTCATTGCAACTGATGCTGCTAAAGCATTTAACGCTTGATTTGAACAAATGTTAGACGTCGCTTTATCGCGGCGTATATGCTGTTCACGCGCTTGAAGGGTTAAAACAAACCCTCGCTTACCGTTTTCATCGACCGTTTGCCCTACTAATCGTCCTGGGATTTTTCGCATAAGCTTAGACGTAGTTGCAAAGTATCCGCAGTGCGGGCCTCCAAATTGACTTGGAATACCAAATGGCTGTGCATCTCCAATGACAATATCAGCTCCGAATTCTCCAGGAGGCGTAAGTAAACCTAATGATAAAGGATTGCTTGAAACCACAAACATGCATTTTTCTTGATGGGTAATTTCTTCAATTTCTTTTAACGGCTCGATTTGTCCGTAGAAATTTGGATACTGGACAATAACAGCTGCCACGTCACTCCCCATCTCTTTTTCTAATGCAATCATATCTGTTACGCCGTCTGCTGAAGGGATTTCTACCACTTCAATGTATTGACCCTTCGCATACGTTTTTAACACATCTTTTGACTCAGGGTGAACAGCCGCAGAGACAAGTACTTTTTTCTTTTTTGTTTGACCCGCACTGAGCATAGCGGCTTCTGCTAAAGCAGTTCCTCCGTCATACATAGAAGAATTAGCCACGTCCATCCCCGTTAACTCACAAATCATTGTTTGAAATTCAAAGATGGCCTGAAGTTCTCCTTGAGAAATTTCCGGTTGATACGGAGTATAGGCCGTATAAAATTCCGAACGAGAAATAACATGATCAACAATAACCGGCATGTAATGATCGTAAACTCCTGCTCCTAAAAAAGAAGCATAGTCTTTTAAATGAGCATTTTTAGCAGCCATACTATTTAATTCTTTTAACAGCTGAGGCTCTGAAGCCGCTTTTTTAATATTGTATTCTCCTTGAAAACGAACGCGCTGCGGAATATCTGAAAATAAATCATCAACAGATGAAACACCAATTGCTGCTAACATTTGCTGCTGATCTTGTTCTGTCATTGGTAAATAGCGATGTAACATGTTAAATTCCTCCCCAAAGCTTACTTTGAACGTTTATAAAAAGGTGTTGAAACCACTTTTGCTTTTAAGCGCTTTTTCCGAACCTGCACTTCCACTTCTCGACCAAGCTCTGTATACTCTGCTGACAATAGTGCTAGACCGATGTTTTTCTTTAATGTCGGTGACTGTGTACCTGTTGTCACAAATCCAATTTGTTCTTCATCTGCAAGTACTTCGTAACCGTGTCTTGGTATACCTTTATCAATCATTTCAATTCCTACCAGCTTACGAGGTGCCCCGCTTTCACGCTGTTCTTTTAACACTTCTTTTCCAATAAAGCTGTCTTTGTTCGTCTTTACTGCAAATCCAATTCGAGCTTCAATGGGCGTAATATCTTTTGAAAGCTCTTGGCCATATAAAGCCAAAGTAGCTTCAAAACGAAGCGTATCGCGAGCTCCTAATCCGCAAGGCAGCACACCTTCATCACTGCCTGCTTCTAAAATAGCCGTCCACAAGTGAGCTGCGTCAGCTGAAGAACAATAAATTTCAAAGCCATCTTCCCCGGTGTACCCAGTACGTGAAACGAGAGCTTTTACATTCGCTACTTCTACATCATCAGCAAATGTAAATGGCTTTAACAAAGCTAAATTTTCGTTCGTTAACGTTTGTAAAACTTTTTCTGCTACAGGACCTTGCAAAGCTAGCTGCGCAGTTTCATCAGACTGATTAACGAGCGTTACATCTCCTTGTTTGTGAGACACCAGCCACTCATAGTCTTTTTGAATATTAGCAGCGTTTACGACTAGCAAATACTCTTGATCTGCTTTTTTATAAATCAGCAAATCATCTACCGTGCCTCCGTCTTCATAACACATAGCCGTATACTGCGCTTTTCCATCTACGAGGGTAGAAACGTCATTTGTCATCGTGTGCTGAAGAAAAGCTAAGCTATCAGCTCCTGTTACAAGAATTTCTCCCATATGAGAGACATCAAAAAGGCCTGCCTTTGTACGTACAGCTTCATGCTCTTCTTTAATAGAAGAAAATTGAACGGGAAGAGCCCATCCTCCAAAATCAATTGTTTTGGCACCATATTTTTGATAGGTATCATAAAGCGGCGTTTTGTGTAATTCTGTTGTCATATTTATGTCCTCCTCTTTTTCACGTGAAACTTTTCATAACGGGGAGTTTTCAAATAGTGTGGGGATCACTATTTATCCAAACAAAAAAGGACAGAAAACCCCCTACTGTATTTAGTAGGAAGTCTCTGTCCTTTTCACCTGAAAGTTTACCTATAAATGAATAGGTTTGCCTCGTGGGTGGTCTATAAATGCATAGACGCTCTCCAGAGTTGCGTCAAACAAGAGTCTTTTTGCCTGAGAGATTCACAATTTTATTGCTTGCTCCTTCGGCGCTACATTCAAGTAGTCTCTCCCCGTGTCGTCATTCGCTTCTATAAAGTTGGTAAAGTTGGGCATACTACTGAAAGATGTATCTATCTTTATTCACACAATCATTTGTAAAGTGCTAATCTATTTTCTTTTTTAAATTTTCTAAATATATTTTTATCCTACCTGATTCTTATCATTTGTTCAATAAAAATTTTTCACAAAGGAGCATTTTTATCATGAAAGTGAAATTAAACATCGATGAAACATGGGAAGCAGCCTTCTCAACTAAATTGGAGCAAGACGGYCCTTGGTCTGCATGGGATTTGTATAAACTTGCCTATGAAATAGAAGACCAAACGCTTATCTCAGAATTTGAAGGACTACAAAGCCCAAAACATCTAGCCGATTTAACGCCGCTTCCTCATCAGCTCGAAGTAGCCAAACAAGTAGTTGAAACAATGAATGGGAAAGCCATTTTAGCAGATGAAGTAGGACTGGGCAAAACGATTGAAGCAGGGTTAATTTTGAAGGAATATATGATTCGCGGACTTGTTAAAAAAGTTCTCATTTTAGTTCCAGCTTCGCTTGTTTCACAGTGGGCTATGGAATTGAACCAAAAATTTTATATTCCCGCAGTCCCTCAAAGAAAATCATATGTGTGGGATCAGTGTGACATCGTTGTGTCTTCAATTGATACAGCAAAACGTTCTCCTCATCGAGAAATTGTGCTAGAACAAGACTACGACCTCATCATCATTGATGAAGCTCATAAACTTAAAAACAACAAAACAAAAAACTATGAATTTGTGCAAAGTCTAAAAAAGAAATTTTGTCTGTTGCTAACCGCAACACCGATTCAAAATCGAATTGAAGAAATTTTTAACTTAGTCTCTCTTTTAAAGCCTGGTCATCTCGGCAATAAAGACTATTTCGAAGAATTATTTTCCGCTAAAAAACGCTCTTTGCAAAACGATGAACACTTAAAAGAGCTTGTTAACAAAGTTATGATTCGAAATCGCCGCCACGATACGGGTATCGAATGGACGAAGCGAATTGTTCAAACCATTCCTGTTGAATTCTCGCCGAAAGAACGGGAGCTATACGATGCGATTACATCTTTTAAAGGAAACGGACTCCACCCTTCAAGCGCTTTTTCAATTTTAACCCTGCAGCGAGAGGCCTGCAGCAGCCGTGAAGCGGTGTATATGACATTAAAAAACATGATGGAACGTCAGGAAGATCCAAACAGCGCATTAACGGAACATATGATTACTCCGTTAATGGAACTACTTCAGCAAGTTCCGCAAAATGCAAAAGCAGAAAAAGTGCTAGAACTCGTTCAGAAAATTGATGATAAAGTCATTATTTTTACTGAGTACAGAGCAACTCAACTGTATTTACAGTGGTATTTAAAACAGCATGGAATTACCTCTGTACCTTTTAGAGGCGGATTTAAGCGAGGTAAAAAAGACTGGATGAAGCAGCTTTTTGAAAGCCACGCGCAAGTATTTATTGCCACTGAAGCAGGCGGAGAAGGAATCAATCTTCAGTTTTGTCATCATATCATTAACTATGATCTGCCGTGGAATCCAATGCGTCTAGAACAGCGAATTGGAAGGGTCCATCGTTTAGGTCAAAAACATGATGTTCACATTTACAATTTAGCCATTCAACATACGGTCGAAGAACATATTTTAAAATTGTTATACGAAAAAATAAACCTTTTTGAACGAGTTGTTGGAGAGCTAGATGATATTTTAACAAAGCTTGATTTAAAAAATATCGAAGAGCATATTCAGGATATTTTATTTCATTCACGGAGTGAAGGAGAAATAAAAATCAAAATGGAGAACTTGACGTCTATTATTCAATACGAAGACAGCGAGGAGGATCAGCATGCAGCAAACTGATATTCACCAATTTTTAAAGCGTTATTTTCTAGCTAATAATTGTTCTATTGTCACAGAAACATCTTCTTACCTGACGGTTCAATTAACGATTGAACTCGATAAAGAATTGATGAATCGTCCATTTTATTGGCACTATATTGAAAAGACGGGAGGAGAAGCAACTCCTGCTTCGCTCACTTTCATTACAGACCCAGCATTTGAAGACGATTCCGTTCAAGGAGAACGAATTCATTTCGGTTCACCTAGGCTGCACCAAATTTTCGCTTCTACTCAAAAACTAGGCGGGTTTATTCACTTGTATGAACAAGTTGCCTCAGCTCAGCCAACAAATCAGCCTTTACACCCTTGGCTTGCATTAAATATTAAAGTCTCATACAAATGCGATCGTAAAAAAGATGAGCTCTTGTCGCTTGGCATTAATTTAATCAATGGACAGATTATTGAATCATTTCATGAATTAATCATTAATCAAAATTTGTCATCTAAAATCTCAGACTATTGCTTTACTCTCTCACCTTTTATTAAACCTAAAAGTGCCATCGCACGACTCACATCATATGTGACTGACTATGTTAAAGCTCAGCCAACTGAATGGGCTGAAAAAGCGCAGGAGAGATGGTATGAAGACTTAGCGCTTCTAGATCATTTTTACGAAACAGCAGAAGAGCTGCCAGAAATATATATGACCGAAAAAACAGCGCTTCAAGAACTGTACGAGCCGACTATCTTGTTTAAGTTTATAAACGGTGGCTTATTTTACATATCGCCTGAAACGATGTCTCGTCAATTTAACAAAACACAAGCCGGTTAAAAAAAAGATGAGCATATAATATGC
>NZ_JBFULJ010000099.1:0-9424 GCF_056400385.1 Priestia sp. P5_B4 | reverse complement strand
CATTGGAGGGGAGGATAAGAGCAGTTAGTCGAATAGACGACGAAAATTTCTTTTGTGTTCCAAGAATTTGAAAACGCATTCAAATAAGTGCGAACTCAGTTAGAAATAGAACTTCTACTGTTACTTTTAACTAACTGCTTTTAACAACGCATGAAACAAAATCGAAACTCATTATATATTTTTTCTATTACCTTAGTTGCCGCTATCG
Source organism: Priestia sp. P5_B4 (assembly GCF_056400385.1). NCBI lineage: Bacteria > Bacillati > Bacillota > Bacilli > Caryophanales > Bacillaceae > Priestia > Priestia sp. P5_B4. The sequence continues at coordinate 9,216 of NZ_JBFULJ010000099.1, read as the reverse complement.
GAGGGTTACTGTTTGGATATGATACAGCTGTAATATCTGGAGCTGAAGAATCATTAAAGGTGTATCTTATTGACAGCTTAGGGTTAGGATCTTTAGCACATGGTGTTACTGTATCAAGTGCTTTAATAGGATGTATTATTGGAGGCTTGGTATCTGGTTATTTTGCGACGAAACTAGGACGCAAACAATCACTTATACTAGCAGCTATTCTTTTTATAGTCTCAGCGTTAGGCGCTTCTTATCCTGAGTTTTTATTTTTCACAAAAGGAGAACCGACACTCTCTTTGTTACTTGCTTTTAACTTCTACCGTATTATAGGTGGGATTGGTGTTGGCTTAGCATCAGCCATTTGTCCCATCTATATAGGAGAAATTGCACCGGCAGATATTCGCGGCAGATTGGTATCGTTCAATCAATTTATGATTATTTTTGGAATGTTAGTCGTTTACTTCGTGAATTGGGGTATTGCAAATGGGGAAACCTTAGAATGGATTAATGATGTAGGTTGGAGATACATGTTTGCTTCAGGAGCCATTCCAGCTTTACTCTTTGCAGCACTCTTGTTTTTAGTTCCTGAAACGCCTCGCTACTTAGCTATACAGAATCAAGATCAAAAAGCTTTAGCCATACTAACTAAAATTAATGGATCTTCAGAAGCGAAATCAATTTTAGAAGATATTAAACAAACAATTTCTACCAATGTTTCGTCTGAAAAATTATTGGCATATGGAAAATTAGTTATCGTTGTAGGTATACTGCTTTCTGTATTTCAACAGTTTGTAGGAATCAATGTAGCTCTATATTATGCTCCGCGTATTTTTGAAAGCATGGGAGCAGCTAAAGGTTCTTCTATGCTGCAAACTATTATTATGGGATTAGTAAACGTTATTTTTACAGTAATTGCAATTTTGACGGTTGATCGTTTGGGAAGAAAACCTTTATTAATAACAGGGTCTATCGGAATGGCCATTGGAATGTTCGGTGTAGCAAGCATGGCTTTTTCAAACATCATTGGTATAGGGACGCTTGTATTTATCATTATTTATACAGCTTCCTTTATGATGTCATGGGGACCAATTTGTTGGGTGCTCATTTCAGAGATTTTCCCTAACAAAATTAGAGGTCGTGCTGTGGCTATTGCCGTAGCTGCTCAGTGGGCGGCTAACTATTTTATTTCCTCTACGTATCCTGTGATGATGGAATATAGCGGAGGATTAACATATGGTTTTTACGGTTTAATGAGTGTACTTTCTGCTTTATTTGTTTGGAAATTTGTTCCTGAAACAAAAGGTAGAACTCTTGAACAAATGGAAAATATGTGGAGAAAAAAACAAGGGGCTTCAAAGAGTAAGAAGGCCATATAACCATTGAGCTTTTGCTTAGAGGAAAGATGAATATAAACCTTTCAAAAACACCTAAACTATTTTTAGGTGTTTTTAATATGTAACCTTTATGAAGAAAGTGGATAGCTTTTTTAAAGGATATTGCTATAGTGATAAGCCTCTTTAAAAATAGAAATATAGTTTTTTTATGAGGAGTGTTTCATCGTAAATATAAATAACGGTGCAATGAATTTACAAAAAATCTGGGGGTATCCGCTATATACGGAATATCCTAAAGAATTAAAGTATGATCATGCTTCCTGGGTTCCCGCGTATCAGAATCGGAAAATGATTGATTGGATGTTTCAGCAGGTCAAACAAGCAAATCAGTAAGTGTTAAAGCTCAATACTTCATCTAGTACTTATAAAAAACTCTTTCAGTTAATAAAAACTGGAAGAGTTTTTTTCTTTTATTAGGATAGTCACAAGGCACCTTTTATTCCCCACAATTACCCAAATATGTGACGAAATTATGGTAAAGGCGTTCAAACTACATAAAAAGCGCTTCAAGTGTGATGAATATCACACCTTTTAATGATACAACATGATAATTTTTTAGGAGTAAGCAATATGTCATGACAAACTTCAATATGTTAGGAGGTTATTAGCCTTTTGATCTGTTAAGATGCATCTCTAATATGAACGTTTATATACCATTATTATGTACAGAGATTTAGAAGAAGGGAGCCTGAGCTTAGGTGAGAAAGCAAAAATCAATGCATATTGGCAAGTTAATCATTCTCTCCGTATTCATCACAATTTTTTTAGCAGGCTGTGATAGTCGTTATTTGATTTTAAATCCGCAGGGAGCGGTGGCTCAAAAAGAATACCAGTTAATTATTTTTTCCATAATTTTATGCACAATTGTTGTTATTCCTGTTTTAGGTCTGCTTGTGTATATCGTTTTACGCTACCGTGATAAGCCTGGAAACAAGGCTTCGTATCGGCCAGACTGGGACGATAGTAAGCGTCTTGAATTTATTTGGTGGGGGATCCCCATTATTATTATTAGTATTTTAGGTTTCGCTACGGCCAAGACGACGTATGACTTAGTAGATCCGCCGAAAAAAGATGTAAAGCCGCTAACAATTGAAGTAACATCCCTTGACTGGAAATGGTTATTTCAATATCCGGATCAAGATATTGCGACAGTGAACTATGTCAACATTCCAAAAGATGTGCCCGTTCAATTCRTGCTAACGTCAGATGCACCTATGAATTCTTTTTGGGTACCCGAGTTGGGAGGACAATTATATACCATGCCGGGAATGGCAATGGGGCTTTGGCTGCAAGCTGATCACAAGGGAGAATATTTTGGTTCGGGTGCTAATTTTACGGGTGAAGGGTTCGCTCATATGAATTTTAAAGTTAAATCTACATCGACAAAAGAATTTAATCAGTGGGTAAAGCAAGTGAAAGAAACATCACCAGCTTTAACAAAAGCTGATTATAGCAACCTTGCCCAACAAGGTCTTTCTCTAGAAAAATCGTATTCTACCATTCCTRAAGGCTTATTCCAAGAAATTGTCATTAAAAACGGTGGTCAATATTATAGTCAGCATCACCATATGAAAAATGAAGACATGAAGACTATGAATGTGGCTTCTGAAGAACAAGTACATGCACAGCATGAGCACCAGGAAGGAGGAAAATAAGTTGTTAGAAAAATTAAAAGATTTTTCATCTCATTTTTTTGTGACAGGAGAACCGATGATTTACGGAGCAGATGTCGCCATTTTATTAACATTAGCCGGTATTATTTTTGTTCTTACGTATCTTAAAAAATGGAAGTGGCTATGGCGTGAGTGGCTCACAACGGTGGATCATAAAAAAATTGGTATTATGTATATGCTTTCTTCATTATTAATGCTGTTTCGAGGCGGAGTAGATGCATTATTAATGCGTATGCAACTAGCATTCCCTCAGTGGCATTTTCTAGATTCTAATCATTACAACGAAATTTTTACTACACACGGAACCATTATGATTCTATTTATGGCAATGCCGCTTATGTTTGCGTTCTTTAACATTGTTGTACCTCTTCAAATTGGAGCAAGGGATGTCGCCTATCCTTTTTTAAACGCGGTAAGCTTTTGGCTATTTTTCTTTGGCGCCATGCTTTTCAATTTGTCGTTTGTAATCGGCGGCTCGCCAGATGCAGGATGGTTGAGTTATCCTCCGCTTTCTGGCATGCAGTTCAGTCCTGGACCGGGTCAAGATTTTTATATTTGGGGTATTCAAATATCAGGTATTGGCAGCTTGGCTTCTGGAATTAATTTTATTATGACTATTTTAAAAATGCGTGCACCGGGCATGAAACTTATGCATATGCCCCTATTCACGTGGTCCGTTCTAGCAAGCTGTATTATTATCATTTTCGCGTTTCCTGTATTAACCGTAACGCTTGCTTTATTGTTTATTGACCGCTTCTTTGACGGACACTTATTTACTATGACCGGCGGAGGAAATCCGATGATGTACATTAACTTAATTTGGATGTGGGGACATCCTGAAGTGTATATCGTTGTACTTCCTGCATTCGGCATTTTTTCTGAAATCGTTGCAACGTTTTCTCAAAAGAAGATATTTGGCTATAAGTCTATGGTTTTTTCAATGATGATTATTAGCGTTCTATCGTATTTCACATGGGTACATCATTTCTTTACGATGGGTGCAGGTGCTAATGTGAATGTGTTTTTTGCTATTACGACGATGGCTATCGGAATTCCAACGGGTGTTAAAGTGTTCAACTGGTTATTTACGATGTTCCGCGGCCGTATTCAAATGACRCAGCCAATGCTATGGACAATTGCTTTTATCCCGTGTTTTGTTGTGGGAGGAGCAACGGGTGTTATGCTTTCAGCAGCTCCCGCAGACTATCAGTATCATAATAGCTACTTTTTAGTTGCACACTTTCACCAAGTGTTAATTGGAGGCGYTGTATTCGGCTTTTTTGCAGGTTTGTACTATTGGTGGCCAAAAATGTTTGGCTTTAAATTAAATGACCGTCTTGGTAAATGGGCGTTTTGGACATGGAATATTGGTTTTTATGTATGCTTCATGCCTCAATACGCATTAGGGTTTATGGGAATGACGCGCCGTATTTATACGTACGACTTTGACATGGGATGGGGACCGCTGAACGTTATCTCTACAGTCGGAGCTTTCTTTATGGGCATAGGGTTTATCTTTCAAGCATGGCAGATTCTTCATGGCATTAAGTACGGAGAACGAGATGTAACAGGGGATCCTTGGAATGGACGTACATTAGAATGGTCCATCCCTTCACCGCCGCCGCAYTACAATTTTGCAGTGATTCCAACAGTAACGGGGCAAGATGCGTGGTGGACAATAAAAGAAGAAAGAAAAAAGAAAAAAGCGAAGGAAACAGCTGCTTTCTCTCCGATTCATATGCCTAAGAATTCAGGTATTCCATTTATCATGTCGGTTTTCTGGTTCATTGCTGGTTTTGGCTTAACGTTCCACTGGGTGTGGATGGCGATATTCGGTTTGACAGGAGTCGGAGCTTGTTTACTAGCTCGTTCTTTTCAATACAACTCGGACTATTATATTCCGGTGGATGAAATTCGACATACAGAAGATTCAGTAGGGAGGGTTGGCTGACATGGCTTATGCGACAGCGCACCACGAAGAACATCATGATGAACATGATGAAGGAATCAAAGTTATGGGTTTTTGGCTTTTCCTCGTAACGGACTGCATCCTATTTGGAGCATTATTTGCTACGTATGCCGTTCTTGTTAATCATACTGCGGGAGGCCTTACAGGAAAGGAATTTTTTGAAGTTCCAGGATTTGTTTCTGAAACGTTTATCTTATTAACGAGCAGCTTTACGAGCGGATTAGCTGTGCTGAGCATGCACAAGGGAAAAATAAAACCTTTAATTGGCTGGCTAATCGTAACTCTGCTTTTAGGTATGTGCTTTGTGGGCCTTGAAATTCATGAATTTCAAACAATGGTTCATGAAGGAGCAACCATTTCCACCAGCGCATTTTTTACAGCTTTCTATACGCTAGTTGGTACGCACGGGCTGCACGTTTCTGTCGGCATCATTTGGATGATTTCAATTACAATCCAATTAAAACGATATGGAATTACCTCTGTAACAAAGCGAAAAGTGACGATTATCAGCTTATACTGGCATTTTCTTGATGCTGTCTGGATCTTCCTTTACACGGTTGTGTATTTAATGGGGGTGATGTAGATGGAGAACCATGGATCGTTAAAAGCTTATACAATAGGATTTATTTTCTCGATTATTTTAACCGTTATTCCTCTGATGCTGGTATTAAACCAAGTATTTGCTAAAAATATATTACTAGCTAGCATTCTAGGAATGGCCGTGCTTCAATTTTTCATTCAACTGTTTTTCTTCATGCATATTAAAGACGGAGAGAAGCCCCGTTATAATGTGATGGCTTTAATACTTGGAATCGTTTTTGTTATTACGATTGTAGCAGGATCGATTTGGATAATGACTTTTAACTCTCAAGTTCAATAAAAATGGAGCCGTGCACTACACACGGCTCCATTTTTATTAATTTCTATATATTGTGATAAAAATCACATATTTTCGTTTGCGCAAGAAGTAAAATAAAAGTGTAGCAAGGAAAGTTCTTTATAAACGAAAGACAAAGGAGAGATTATGATGAATATGGCTTATCGTAACATCCTCGTAGCAGTAGACGGTTCTGTAGAAGCAGAGTGGGCATTCAAAAAAGCAGTTAACAGTGCGAAAAAAAATAACGCTCATTTAATAGTTTGTCACGTTATCGACATACAGGCGTTAAGTCCATCACCTTATGCATTCTATACAGATACACGCTTTCAAGATGCAGAGAAATTTGCTGAAGAACTTTTGACCAACTATAGTAACCTAGCTCTTAAGGCTGGAGTAACGAAAGTCGAGACATTAATTGAACACGGTTCTCCTAAAACAAAAATATCTAAAAAAATTGCTCCCGATAAGCACGTTGATTTAATTATATGCGGTGCGACGGGGCTAAACGCCGTAGAGCGCATTTTAATCGGAAGCGTATCTCAGCATATTTTACGCTATGCCAAATGTGATGTGTTAATTGTTCGCACTCCTAAAGAAGCCGAAGAAGAATCAAAGCCTTTACAAGTGGAACTAACAGAGTAGCAGAACAGAAGAAAAAGAACGCTTATTGTTCACAGTAAAATACAAAGCTCTCACCATTTATTTAAAGAGGGGGGGATAAATGTATCTTAGTTAAAAGAAGATCTGAACGAGGAATCGAGATTCTTAATAAAGAATTCGACTCGTTCGGATTTTTTTATTGTGATGGTAAACGTAGATTTTAGGTATGCAGCTGTTTTTAGCTGTTGATTGAAGGGGAAAGGTAATGAAAGAAAAGTGAGGATAATAGAGCACATCAAGCATGTTTACTAAAGAAGAGGACGGGAAGAACAAGTATATAGAAAACTTTTCCTTAGTTGGTTAAGGATTCATTCATAAAGGAGTCATAAAGGAGTGACGAATATGTCAAAACTAAATAATCCATTAACTCAATATTTCCATGAAGACTATCCAAAACAGTATCAAGAACCGCCCGGTGTACAAAAAGAAATGAACGTCATCCCGGACTGCGGGGAAAACAGTTACATAGGTGCAGGTAAATTAAAAGGCAGAAAAGCTCTTGTGACGGGCGGAGATTCAGGTATTGGCCGGGCAGCAGCGATCGCTTACGCAAGAGAAGGTGCAGACGTTGCGCTTAATTACTTGCCACAAGAGCAAGCAGATGCAGAAGAAGTACAAAAGCTTATTGAAGCAGAAGGAAGAAAAGCCGTTCTCATACCTGGTGATGTAGGCAAAGAATCTTTTTGCAAAGAGCTAGTAGAAAAAGCTTATAAAGAATTAGATGGTTTAGATGTTCTAGCGCTCGTAGCTGGCAAACAGCAGGCAGTAGAAGATATTGCTGATTTAGAAACGGACCAACTGCGCAAAACCTTTGAAGTAAATGTATTCTCTTTATATTGGACCGTAAAAGCAGCGCTGCCTTATTTACCGGCAGGTGCTTCTATTATTACAACAAGTTCTGTACAAGGCTATAGCCCAAGTCCTAATTTATTAGACTATGCAGCTACAAAGTTTGCCATTAACGGATTCACTCGCGGACTAGCCAAGCCAAGCAATTAGCTCCAAAAGGTATTCGCGTCAACTCCGTTGCTCCAGGACCTATCTGGACGCCGCTGCAAATTTCTGGAGGGCAGCCAAGCGACGCTATTCCAGGCTTTGGACAAGATACACCGTTGCAGCGTGCTGGTCAGCCAGTAGAGTTGGCAAATGTATACGTATTTTTAGCTTCAACGGATGCAAGCTACGTAACAGCTCAAGTTTACGGGATTACAGGCGGAATAGAACTAGCTTAACTCAAAAAAACACGTGCAGTTATGAACTGCACGTGTTTTTTTGAGTTATCGTCTTTTACCTTTTAAAGTCTGTACACAAATGTAGCTAAGCGTAGCGAATAACGCTGTAATAAATGCTGAGTGAGACAGTGTAGCAAAGACATTTAAACGAGACATGACAACAAAGATACCGCTGAATACTTGAGCAATGGTTAAAGCAACCGCAATGATGGACGCGTAATAAATATCACGGCGGGTTTCTTTGTACTGTTTGATGGCAGATACCATAATCCAAATGATAAGAACAAACAGTACAAGAGCAGCAAATCGGTGGGCAAAATGAATACCTGTTGTTCCTGAAAGTTTTGGAATAAGCGTATTGCCATAACAAGCAGGAAAGCTTGTACATGCTAAGCTTGCACCTTTGTGACGCACATATGCACCTAAATAAATATCGCAATAGGTAAATATAAGCGTAAACCATGCGAGCCCTTTAAATTTGCCTGTGACCGCTCCTTTAATAAAATGATCCGAACGGTCTTTTTGAATAACAAACATGGAAAGCAAAAATACGCCGGTAAACGCAATAAGCGAAAGACCGAAATGCAGTGCTAGCGCTTCAGCTGACTGAGGCCAGATAACTGCAGAAGCCCCGAGTAATGACTCAATAACGATAAATGCAATACTCAGAATCGCTAAAATTTTCACTTCACGGTTTCTGCGGTAACGAATCCAAGCCCAAATAGAAAATGCTAAAACGAGAAGACCTGCAAATGCGGTAATCAAACGATGCGTATATTCAATCATTGTTGCTACCGCGTATTCGGGTATTAACTGCCCGTTACACAGCGGCCACTCGTTTCCGCACCCTAATCCAGATCCTGTGGTTGTGACCAGACTGCCGGCAATCATTAAAATAAACATAACAATCGTTGTAAATATAGCTGTTATTTTAAATAAATTTCTCATACGTTGACTCCCTTTGCTGAGTTACTAATTATGACTATAGATTTGATGAATACGATAGTCAAGTAGTAGAGCGTAATTAACAAATAACTGTCACAAACTCGCACATGTTTCCCTTAAAATTTATGTCAGAAAAGCTTTCTTCATTAAACCTTGTAATGGTTTTTTCCTTTTAAACGATGTAAATATGGTTCCATACATAAGATATAAAAAAATTATATTAGTGATTTTATACAATTTGCAAAAAAAACTTTAGAGAGAATGGAGGTACAATCATATTCCAAAAGTGATAATATAAATTAAACAATGTTATAAAACCTATCATTTTGTGTTAGGTATAAAATAAACTTTTATCACGGAGAAACTTTATTGAAAGGAGAGATAGCGATGAGCTTAGATGCTTTAAATAAAAGAGTAGAAACCGATCTTTCTTACCTTTCCTTTAGGAAACCAACAGAGGTACAGCCAATTACCC
>NZ_JBFULJ010000098.1:0-9438 GCF_056400385.1 Priestia sp. P5_B4 | reverse complement strand
CCGTTGCTCCTGCTGGACCTGTGTCTCCAATAGGACCCGTTGCTCCTGCTGGACCTGTGTCTCCAATAGGACCCGTTGCTCCCGCTGGACCTGTGTCTCCAATAGGACCCGTTGCTCCTGCTGGACCTGTGTCTCCAATAGGACCCGTTGCTCCTGCTGGACCTGTGTCTCCAATAGGACCCGTTGCTCCTGCTGGACCTGTGTCTCCAATAGGACCCGTTGCTCCCGCTGGACCTGTGTCTCCAATAGGACCTGTTGCTCCAGTACCTGGCGCAACTAAGAGGGACACATCATCGATTAACACATTGGCCGTGCCTGCTTGAGGAGACGTATGGATTAAAATAAAGGCCTGTGTAGTATTGGGCGGAGCTGGGGTAGTGGTTTGATGAATTGCAAGCCAGGTATCATTATCGGCAGTTGGAATTTTCCCTACGGGAATAGCAGTCGCGAGGCCCGGACTCAAAAAATTAGAGAGACTATCATAAAACGTCACTTGGATAAAAACAGGTGTCGATGGAGCCGTTCCGACTTTGGCGAATGAAGCAAGAACTTCCATACTTTCCCCTGGATTTAGTGGAACAAATTGACCAATATAAGAAGTAAAGGGACTACTTTGGAATCTGGCAGAAAACGAACCAGAATGTGAAAATTGACTGGTAACTGTTGTATTGGCAGAAGTCCAAGGAGTCAGTGTTCCTGTTTCAAAGCCACCATTTATGATTAAATTTTGAATTGACATGTTAAACATTATTCCCCCATTCTATTAAAGTAAAATCTTTTTATCCTATGTTTCTTTCTTAGAAATGAGACGGAATTTATTTCCATTTTTATCAATTTCTTTATCACTGGAACGCTTATGAGGGTAAGTTTTTTAGATATAAGCCTGATCTTTCTTTGAGAAAAAACAATTCACCTCCCCCGTATTGTTTTTGCAGATCAATCAGGTGCTTTGTCGTCAAGTTTATTTTTTTGAATTATCCATATTACCGTGTCATTATTGGGATCTAACAAACCTGAATTTCAGTGATTTGTATACGATATACAAATTCCCCTCTATAAAGTGAGTAATATCAAATGCTTATGGGGGAAAATATGTCCACAACCAGCTTTATAACTCTGTGGCTGTCGTTTTTTTCTGTTTGGTTTCTTAATCTCTCAGCAAATCTTAAAATCTTATTTTTTATTCTATTAAAGCTTTCACAGATCAAAGAAAATACGTTGTTTATTCTCTATTTTCTTACTTCTCCATACAATCTACAAACGTGTTATTGAACCAGTAGTTGGGCTACAATTGCCTAAATTAAAAGCTGTATTTGTAATTGCATTTAGATTTTTGAAGAGAATAGTATTTCCTTCTTGATTTGCATGCAAATTATCAACCCCATAACTATTTATAAAAACATTAAGATCATAGGAAATTTGATAGCGTATTTCATATTTTTCAGCGTTAATTTCCATATCTGGATTAACTAAAAAAACGAGGAAATTAATTGAAGTATTTGGGTGAAGAATAAATTTTGTGTCAGTAATCGTTGTACGATCGCTCCAGTTTATCACTTTAATCCGTATCTTTACGTTAGTAGAGGGGTTAAGATTTACTAATTCGCTAAGAGCTGTAGTAGTATTAGGATGTTTATTTAATACACCAGTTGATAAATAAGACATTATTTAATCTCCTTATATTGTTTTATTGAAGGAGGAATACGAAAAAGCTGTGATCAAGGTCACGTACCGTTCTTTAAAAGTCTTTACATTACCTCCCGCATTATACTATACGTACTTTACAATTAACCTGTCTTAGTCAATGGCCTTTTTTATATCCTGAGAGAAAATATAATTAGATATTCCTATAAACTAGAGGTTATTAAGAAAATAATATTTCACAACTCAAGAAAACTACCTCAAGGAAAAATCATTAGTTACTCAACACACGGAAAACAAAACCATAAGAAAAAATAAAAGCCTTTAGAATAACTTTCTATTCCAAAGGCTTTTATTTTTTCTTATGATTAAAGGATATCTAATTTAATTAATAGCGCCACGAGGAGTTGAATAAGAATTTCAACATTAGCTGCAATGTCAGTATCTGTAGTAGTCACTTTAACATTTCTTGAATTTTTAACAATTGTACGTTGTCTATTAATTTGTTTAATAGAGGATTTTTGAAAAAGTTCTTGCGCCACTTTATCAGCTTCTGCGCTACTACCCAAAGTAATGGTTAAAATAAGCACAATAGCCGCTTGGAGAGCCGCTTGAATTGACAATCCTACTTTTGTACTCGTTGTATTAATTTCCACATCAGCCGAGTCATAAATTAAAATAGATTCTTCAGAATATTGAACAGTTTCAGCTTTTTGAGCTGCTAATTGATTGACATCACCGAAAATTGGATGAGAAGAAGAGTCTAAAGCACTCCACTTATTACTTTTACATTTTTTCTTATGATTCTGCTTACTCATATAGTACTTACCATCTTCTGGGTTATAGTAACTATAATAGTTATTCACTTGATCACCATTCCTTTACATTTTTTTATTAATGAAAAACTATAAAATGCTTRTACCAAAAAAAATTAAATAAAAAATGGTCTATTTTAGAGTTTTATTGATTCGAGATTGTAGTTCTGATGTGATTTTTTTAATTTTTTCTTTTTGATCGGGTGATAATTTTTTTAGTGCAGATTCTGAAACTCCATATTTATCTAGTACGCGTGAAATTAAAGCATCGGCAACTTTATCCGGATTTGGATTATTAAATGCAGAAGATATAATTTTTTTTAAATTACTCATTTTCACGAACCCCTCCTATAAAAAATATTCTTAAGTAAGAAATACCTCTAATAGTAGAGTATGCAAGTACTAAAAAGATGCTTGGGCTAATAATGATAGACAAGAATCCATTTTATAGAATTAAAAGTAATATATAATTTTTAGGCCATTCTTTTATCTAAAGCATTTTTATGATTTAAACTTATAATTTCTAATTAATTCAAGTTCTGCTCCTAATTGCAAAACAAATATCCCCCTTAGCTACTAAGGGGGATATTTATATCTTACTTTCTAAAGAATGTTGAAACGAATCTTTTAATTAAAGTATTACAGAAACTGAACCGGGAAGTTCTTCAATTTTTTACTTTTATTTTCTAAAAAACATACTCCAGAAACCTTTTGGTTTTGATTCCATATTTTCCTGGGCAGATGCTATAAGTTTTTTAGTATCATTAATTTCGCGTATTGCACTAGTCAATCTTTCATCCCGTTTTTCTAGATTGTTTTCAATATATTTATCTTGGTTGCTTAATTTTTCTGTAAGTTGTTCTATAAGCTTTCTTTGCTCATCAAGGCGCTGAATAAGTGCGATCTGAAATTGCTCATCTTTTTCAGATCTATTAAGCAAATCTTGAATTTTTTCTTCAAGGGAATCTACTTTTTTTTCGAGTTTTGTTTGTACATCAACTGCTTCTGGTATGATTTCTCCCTGAAGCCACTGATTTATCATTTTATAGCTCCAGTTTTGCTCCTGAATTCTTTTTTTTATTTCAATTAATAAATCAATATTTTGTTTGCTATATCTTCTATGTCCTCCCTCAGTTCGTTGAATTTGGAGATTAAATTCTTTCTCATATAAACGCACCAGGTCAATACTTAATCCAGTTAGCTTTACAGTATCCTTCAAAGTATAAACGACGTCATCATTTTTTTCTTTAGACATTTTTCTAGAGTTCTCCTTTCTACATAAAAATCTAGATGCTTGTAAAGGTTAATATATCAAGGTTAATAACGATTCTAGAATCTACTTTAACTAGATATTACTCCAGTTTTATATTCCTAGTAAAATTCTATCTATATTTTAGTAATTCCTTTATTATATGCTGATTTTTGTTTTGCTTAAGACAAGCCTAGTAACTTCTCTTGTTAATTCTAGATAAAATTATGAACTTTGCAAGAGTAGAACTATACATTTTACATGCTATATAAATGCCCCTCATATTTAATACATTTGAGCCTAACAAGAAAGACAAGTTTCACTCGGCGCAAGAGGCCACAAAAACTGCCCAGTTTAACAGGATCAATTAGAAATCAGGAAAAACAGGATCTCCTGAATAAACTGGTGACAACACAAAACAACTTTTATCTGATGACGTTAATACGAGATTTCAAAGAATAGAGGGCGCGGTAGATGCAAATTCTCAAATCTAGAATGCCCTTTATCTAGACTAAATTCGAGATATTTAGTTTCATATGGCAGAGAGTCACGCAAATACTTTTTTCTCTACACTTTTGAAACTCCCAACAGAATCTAGAACCTTTATATCCCTTGATAATAAAGGGGTTATAATGAATCTAGAATGTACTTTATCTAGAATTTAATCAAGAATACCTATTCTTTTTTAAATTCTAGGATAGAAATATAAGAATTTGGTTCCTATATGCTTGATCGGTTTCCTTCATAGGTAGTATATCTATAGTACTTCTTTAATCTAATTGCATCATAAATTAACCACTTTAAAAACTTTAACGATAGTGTCTGAAACCTTCTAGTTTAACTTTGGTTAAACTAGAAGGCGTGTTCAGGAATTAGTTAGTCTGGTACATAACACAAGTTGAACTAATGGATACATAATATTGATATGACATGTTTTTTAAAAGATATTAAGTTAAACTTAATACCTTTTTGATTTCAGATATCGTTTGAAGCGATATAGAGCATGACGACTAGACAGGCCAAAGTAAGAAATAATATTTTCGTTTGAACATCCTTTTCGAATCTGGTCTAATATACAGCTGTTTCGAAAGTGAGTAGACCTCACATGAGCTTTTATGCCTGAACGTTTAACTTCTCTTTCAATCATACGCTTTGTTCCAATTACACTAATCCTTTTAGGTTTGTTTAAGCTGTAATCATACCAATAAGTCATTTTTTGAGGATGGAAAGAAATAAACAGTGGATCGTCTGTATAGTCTTTGGGTCTAAATAATAAAGGTATTGTTGACAGGTAGTCATATATAATTTTCTTATCGTGCTTAGAAAGCTCTAAGGTACGATTGGTTTTGTTGGTGCTAATGGTTAATGTATTTTGTCCAAAATTAATGTCCTGTATATTTAAAGATACCACTTCATTAATCGTGAGGCCGTAACGAAGCATAAGGATTAATATTGAATGGTTACGAGGTCCAATGTATTTATGTATCTGTAATTGCATATCACTTAGATGTTCATAACTTACAACAGAATGTAAAAGGATTGAAGCATCGACTTCTGTTATAAAGTCTGTGTCAGTTAACTCTCGCTGTTTTTTTGTTGTCCCTTTTAATATACCCAGCTGATCTGTGAGGCTATAGTATTTCAATAAGCCGTTTAAATGTGATGTTACGCGTCTTAAAGTAGCTTCTGACAGTTTTTTTTCTTTTAGGTACATAAAGTATCCTTCATAATATTTTAGGTCCTTTGGTAAGGTTTTTTGATCCAGCTTTGAATGATAACGAGTTAGCCATTCAAAAAACTTCTCTAAATCATGTTGATACATCGAAATTGTAGAAGTTTTTTTCCCAGATTCCTCTAAATAAGCAAGGAAGTCATGAAGAATAATAGGGTTATTCAAGTGAAATCACATCCATTTAGGTAAATTTAATATACTATTATTATAACAGAAATAAAGACGTACGCTTACTAAGAGAGATTTTCATCAAGAATTTCTGTATATTAAATTTACCTCCATTTGAAGATCCTTATAAAAAACCACGCTTTTAACGGCGTGGTTTTTTATATCTGGCAATTCAATTTAAGCTTTATTTGAAATCTCACTTTGTAAAAATTCTTTGTAAATCTTTTTTAATTCTTTATCTTTAAAATCACTAACTAGTCTGGGCTCCAAACCTAATTCTTCACGCTTTTTCAAATCATCACCCATATTTCGGATGACTTCTTGTAAACCTGCTTCTTGGGCTTTTTTAACTTCTTGTTGACTAGGTTGATTTGAACTTAAGACCAACATTTTTTTCAATTCCTGAAACTGAAGAAGCTTTTCTTCAAATTCTACTTGAGTTCCATTTTCTTTAAAGAACAATTCTTGTTTTTCTTTTAACGTAAAGTCTTTAAAGGTTTCTTGTTTATCCCTAGCTTCTGCTATAAAATCTGGAACTAATTCTTTTTTAGGCGCCTTTTTAGAGTTAATGCGCTTTGATTCCTGCGAGATTTTGGCATAATCTTTTTGGATTGCTTTTACTACATAAGAATGAGGATAAGTGACCTCTCCTGTAATTGCACGATCTTGCGTGTATTTTATATTTCTTTCTAGGTGTTCTTTTGTAAATTCAGATAGCAGCCACTCTATTTTTTCTGGCTTCACTCCTAAGTTCTCTAACTCATTCTGGACACTGCTTTTATTATCGCCTAACTCTAATGATTCCTGGTTTAATTCTAGCTTTTTTTCGTTAGTAGCCTGCATTACAGGAGAACTAGTAATAATGAATTCTATAGATGTTACTTTTCTACCCGTTTTTAATTCAACGAATTCAAAATGGATGTCCGTTTTATTGTTAACTTCTTTTTGAGCGACTGCTAATACTTTACTTTTAAAGTGGCCATACTGTTTATACTTAGTAGGTTCAATAGCTAAAAAATGACGCAATTCTTCAAGAGTTAATTCTCTTTTTCGCAGACGCTCATATTGCTTAAGCAGCTCATAAATACGAATTGAATAAACTGAATTGAGTCTAACTACATTCTCTAATTGATACGATGTAAATTTTTCTTTAAGCTCTAAAAACAGGTACTTTAAGCTGGGGTGAAACTGCAATGTTATGTAGCCTTCATTCTCTTCATAGATAGACGTGATTACCCAGTTGTAATTTCTTTGTTTGCCTTTTTCTCTTATAGTAAGAATCTTTGTTTGTAGACCATTTACAATTTCTTTTAAGTAGGAGTAAAAACCTGTGCCTTTCTTATTGCCTACGATTTCGATGAAATCTTTAGCTCTAAACCTATAGGTCTTTAAGGTTTCGTCGTTAGGCTGTACTTTAGAAGCCATGATTAAAAGGATTCTTTGTTCCTGTAAAGATAATTTATATGTACTCTCAATGAGGATGTTTGATTTAGTCACCCAATTTTTTATATTTATACTCTCCAGATCATATGGTTGAACGACATTCGTTTTTTTCATAAAATCCCCCATATTTTTCTAAACTATCACTAAAGTATCATAAAAGTGATACTGTGTAAATTACATATTACAGGGCAACTTGTCCTTACAATTTAACTATCACGCAAAATTAGTGATACTTTATGATTGATGTTTACCCCTGAAACATCAATCGGTTTTGCTTTACCCCCTCATTTTTCAAATTAATACGCAAAATTGGTGATAGTTGAAGAATATCTATATTTCTAACGCAAAATTAGTGATACTTTATGAGCATCACCACTTTTCACGCAAAATTGGTGATAGTTAATTTATATTTACATATCCAACGCAAAATTAGTGATAGTTCGCGCAAAATTAGTGATAGTTTCACGCAAAATTAGTGATAGTTTCACGCAAAATTAGTGATAGTTCGCGCAAAATTAGTGATAGTTCGCGCAAAATTAGTGATAGTTTAGGCTTATAAATGTTATTACATCAGTACTTCTAGAAGGCCTAAAACAACAAAACAATAAAACAAATATATAAAAACAATTATGTAAAACACTAAAACATAATAAAAAGTAGTTGTTTTATTTTATAATTTCTAAGATTAGTAATCTGAGTGACTATACAAATATGTAGTGGGATTTTCGTAATATTAGCAGTATATCCAAAAGAAGTTACTTCTAATCATCAATGAAATATTGAGGTTTTATAAGGAGATCATGAATTCTTATTGAATTATAAGATTAATAGACGGTATAATAGAGTCAACAAAACAGTGCGGAATATAAAAAGACTCCAACGTGTGCAAGTGGTGCGCCAACACCCTTACACCGTTAACCCTAATACCTCTAGGGAAAACACCTGTCGAAGTCCTAATACATAAATTTAATTACGCCTTTATTTTATCGGATAATTAGATTTATTTCAAGGGCGTAGTCTGTCAAAAAATCCGACATCGTTTTCCTTTTTCACGGGATGCGATGTCTTTTTTTGTTCCTGAAAAGGAGAGAATAGACTAATGGCTGCG
This sequence comes from Priestia sp. P5_B4, assembly GCF_056400385.1. Taxonomy (NCBI): domain Bacteria; kingdom Bacillati; phylum Bacillota; class Bacilli; order Caryophanales; family Bacillaceae; genus Priestia; species Priestia sp. P5_B4. Next base: position 1,282 of record NZ_JBFULJ010000098.1, on the reverse strand, counting down.
ACACGTATGCTTACAACAGAGGAATTTGACTATATGAAGAATTATCATAGTTTCATAGAAAATCGTTCCCAACATCAATCAATGAAACGAAAACTACTTAAAGAAATTATCAATCTTTATGGAGAGAAATTTTATCGTCTCCATGAAGGAACAAGAAAAGCTTTAGACCGTCTTTGTTGGTTTGCTTCAGAAAAAGGATTTTGCTTTCCTGGTAGTACATATTTAGGTAAAACCTACGAAAAGTCAAAAGGCACAATCGATCGTCATTTAAAAGAACTGCGAAAGCGAGGACAAATTGTTACTGTTTATCGTCGCTGCCCTCGTAACAATGGAAAGGGGAATCCAGTACACCTATTTGTGAATCACCCTTATTTTCACCATTGGGTTAAGTATTTACAGCTCAATTTAGAGTCTCATGTTGAAGCAGATGTCGAAGCAGAAAATGCGGAAAGTTCATGTGAGAGTAAGAGCACAGAGGCAAAAAACTGTTCTACCTATAATCTATCTTTAAAAGATTTTAATAAATACATACGTAATAATGAAAATTCCAAACTCTCTTCTGAATACGTACCATCTCTTGTTCCCAAAACTTTTAGAGATACTGTAAGACCTTTTTTTCCTTATGCAGACGATATCTACGAACTATGGGGGAAAGTTCGTTTAGCTTATAGAATGAGTGGTATCGATAAACCGTTAGAAGAGTTAGTTTCCATTTCTGTGCAATCATTTAAAGAAACCATTTTCGCTTACAAGAGAAAACGAATAAAAAATACTTTTACAGCTTATTTCTTTGGAACACTACGGGGGCAGTTTGCTATTGAGCGTAGAAGAGAGGTTCGAAGAAATTCGGATAGTGTATTATTTTACAACGTTTTAAAAGCTTAATTTCTTCTATAGTAGGTACACTTAAATATAATATGATTTCTTCAAAAAAATATATTGACGTTATGTAAAAAATATTATATTATATTTAAGCGTCGTTGAAACACACTAGTGACAACGAAACAAAAAGAATTTTAAAAAGTTGTTGACATCAGGTTGATAACTTGATAAAATAGTAAAGTTGCTTAAGAGCAACGGTTGAACTTTGAAAACTGAACAAAGCGACAAACGTCAACGTTAATTTTTATTTTTTAAATTGAGCAAGTCAAACATTTCTTCGGAGAGTTTGATCCTGGCTCAGGATGAACGCTGGCGGCGTGCCTAATACATGCAAGTCGAGCGAACTGATTAGAAGCTTGCTTCTATGACGTTAGCGGCGGACGGGTGAGTAACACGTGGG
>NZ_JBFULJ010000097.1:0-9446 GCF_056400385.1 Priestia sp. P5_B4 | reverse complement strand
GGAGCAACGGGTCCTATTGGAGACACAGGTCCAGCRGGAGCAACGGGTCCTATTGGAGACACAGGTCCAGCAGGAGCAACGGGTCCTATTGGAGACACAGGTCCAGCGGGAGCAACGGGTCCTATTGGAGACACAGGTCCAGCGGGAGCAACGGGTCCTATTGGAGACACAGGTCCAGCAGGAGCAACGGGTTCAGTTTCAACTGACTTCGGTTATGTATATAATAATGTTGCACAAACAGTAGCCAATGATGCTGACGTAACATTCAATAATATAACAGGACCATTCGGTGGGGGAGTTACAGCTACTGCCACTACAATAACTGTAGCAAATGCAGGTAACTACTTTGTTATGTACGAGGTTGCACCGCAATTTGCATTATTAAACACTCAAACAGCCTATGCGATTACTTTAAACGGCGCGCCCCAGCCTTCTATAAGATATGGTCAAATTGGTAGTACACTTGGTGATAGTCATAACCTTGTGGGTTCTGCTATTTTAACAATTCCAGCCGGTGGGACACTTACACTCCGGAATGTAGGAGGAACTGCAGATACTCTTATTACAACTGTAGATGGGCAAACAGTTGTTAATGCATCCATTTCTGTGTTCAAACTCAGCGTATAAAATAAGTAGGGCGGGTAATCCTGGGATTACCCGTCGTTTTGATAATGATGCTAGGATAATGGCAATTACATAAACAATAGTACTTTTTAATTAAGGAATTGTCATATTAATTTAAAATCAATATAGGTATGGGAAAGCACAAAATTTTTTTACAACTTTAATACTTATTGCTTATGTTTGGAGTTGAACTTTGAAAAAACATAATTATAAGTACATGACCCCAATGCCATTCAACCAAACGAGAAATGTGGAACAGATGTAATACACACCCAATTTTATTAATAGAGTCTTTATTTGTCCGTTATTTATAACTTGTGTGATAGCAAAGTGATTTCTTACAAAATTAGTAATTGAAACAATTCTCATTTCATAATATGCAACTTGAGTATTAGCTGTATGAATGTGCTAGGTAAAGGAAACGCAACTGAGCGACTAATGTGTGATATGACATATAACGTTGCTTATCGCTCTTTTTTTGTGAAGTACACGATGAAAGCAAATATATAGTTAATATTTTGGTAAGCACTACGGCGTGGTATAGCAATGATAGATGCTCAAAACCGATCATTTAAAATTATTCGATTCATATAGATCTCCACTTCATTTTGAGCATCCGGTATCCTCGACAATGCTTATGTAATAAATTATGTATTTCTTTCTGGACATCTCATTCAGAAATAAACAATAAGCATAAATTAGTTAAAAATACATGGGAGGGAATGAAATATGATTTCTATTAGTTTGTGTATGATTGTAAAAAATGAAGAGGATTCGCTCGGGCGCTGTTTAGATTCTGTTTATCAATTAGTTGATGAAATAAATATCATTGATACGGGTTCGAATGATCAAACGAAGAAAATTGCTGGCAAATATACAGATAGAATTTATGATTTTGAATGGATCCATGACTTTTCAAAAGCACGTAACTACGCGTTTGAGAAAGCCACAAAAGATTATATTTTGTGGTTGGATGCAGATGATGTTTTTTTAGAGGAAGATCAAAAGAAATTACTCGCCTTAAAAATGAATCTAGACTCTTCTGTCGATTCAGTAACGATGAACTATATCTTAGCTACAGATGAATACGGTAACATTACATCAAGTTTAAGAAGAAACCGATTAGTAAAGAGAAGTAATGGCTTCCGTTGGATTGGAGCTGTCCATGAATATCTCGAAGTATGGGGGAACATTATTAACAGTGAAGTTGCAGTAACACATAAAAGTATCCACCATGATTCTGACCGTAATCTAAAAATTTATGAAAAGAAGCTAATTAGTGGCGAAGAGTTTTCCCCTAGAGACTTATATTATTTTGCAAATGAATTAAAAGATCATAGACAGTTTGAAAGAGCAATTGAGTTTTATGAAAAGTTTCTTGCAACGGAAAAGGGATGGATTGAAGATAATATCGCAGCATGTGGAAAATTGGCTGATTGTTATCAAGAGACCTTTGATAAAGAAGGGATGATTAAATCGTTACTTCGATCGTTTACTTACACCACTCCTAGACCCGAATTTTGTTGCAGGTTGGCCTATTATTTTATTACAAAGAATGATTACCAGTCTGCTGTCTTTTGGTATGAACTTGCAACAAAAACAAAAGTTTCGCAAGATAATTGGGGATTTCAAAACCAAGTTTTCTCTACGTGGATTCCTCAAATTCAGCTTTGTGTTTGTTACGACGTTTTAGGAAACTATGAAAAAGCTAATTATCACAATGAATTAGCCGGTGCTTATAGACCTAATGACCCTAAATATCTTCATAACAAGAAGTATTTAGCAACAAAACTCCCTATAAAAAAAGATGGTGACACAAATGGAGATTAAAAAGAAGGTATTAGTCGCAAGCCCTATTCATCAAAAACCTGGAATTTTAAAAATGTTTTTGCAGTCCCTTGAACAACTAAAACAAGGAGATATTACATTAAATTTTCTTTTCATAGATGATAATGAAAATCCAGAATCGAGTCATCTTTTAATGCAATTTCAAGAGCGTATTCAATCAGTGGTTATCGAAAAATCAAATTATCAAGATGTTTATTATCGAGATGGTAAAACCCATTACTGGAATGAACATCTTGTTTGGAAAGTAGCGAGTTTTAAAGATTCAATCATCCAATACACAAAAGAAAAAAATTATGATTATTTATTTTTAGTGGACTCTGACCTTTTATTATTCCCTGAAACAATTTCACATTTGGTTCAGCAAAAAAAAGAGATTATTTCCGAAGTCTTTTGGACAAAATGGCAACCAGAGTCAATGGAACAACCTCAAGTATGGCTTTATGATGAATATACCCAATATCATAAACAGCCAGGAGAGCACTTATCTGATGAACAAGTAAGGGTTCGCTACCAAGAATTCCTGACTAAGTTGAGAGAACCTGGAGTTTACGAGGTAGGTGGGCTTGGTGCCTGTACTCTTATTTCACAAAATGCCCTCCGACAAGGAGTCAACTTTAGTAAAATAACTAATTTGACCTTTTGGGGAGAAGATCGTCATTTTTGCATACGTGCAGCTGCAATGGGTCTCTCTTTATATGTAGATACACATTATCCCGCTTACCATATTTATCGGGATACGGATATGAAAGGAGGTCAAGAATTCCTCAAAAAAACAAAAGGCAAACAAAAAACAGCCCAGCCCAATATTTATATAGCCAGCCCTAAAAAAACAAAACTTACTCTGTCCATGGTAATTAAAAATGAAGAGGATCGTTATTTAAAAGAAGTATTGAGGAAGCACCTTCCTTATATTGACGAAGCTGTGATCATCGACGATGGTAGTACTGACAATTCGGGTGAAATTTGTAAAGATATTTTAAAAACAATACCCTGTAAAATTGTACGAAATGAGGTTTCAAGATTCTCTAATGAAATAGAGTTGCGCAAACAGCAATGGGAGGAAACAATCAGTACAGAACCAGATTGGATTTTAAATATGGATGCGGATGAAATATTTGAAGACAAATTCCGTCAAGATGTACAGCACCTTCTCGTTCAAGATGAGTTTGATCTCTATTCTTTTAGACTATATGACTTTTGGAATGACACCCATTATCGTGAAGATAGCTACTGGCAAGCCCATTTTTTCTACCGCCCATTTCTTGTCAGGTATCGAAAAGATTTTTTCTATAATTGGAAAGAAACACCTCAACACTGTGGAAGATTTCCTGAAAATATATTTCAATTACCAAATAGTATCTCACCCTTAAGAGTTAAGCATTATGGATGGTCAAAACCAGCATGTCGTATAGAAAAACATAAAAGGTATTTAGACCTTGATCCTGACGCTCAATACGGGATTAAAGAGCAATATGAATCCATATTAGATGAAAATCCTAATCTAGTGAAGTGGGAAGAGTAAGATGGAAGCAAATTAATCTTTAGCCTGGAATAAAAAGTTTTGTAAATGTAGTTTATTGATCAGAATTATATATAAAACCAGCCTACATTTCATTCAAAATGTGGGTATTTTCTTTGATTTAAAAGAATTAGTAAATTGATTGAAACAGTATATTTCTAATTAGCTAACAGACAATTATAATATCAAGATCCTATGATTCTCAAAATTTCTTTCCCGACAACTTCATGAATGCTACTTATTTTAATTTCATTAATATCTCCCCATGAAATATCATAGGCTGCTTTATGTGTGTTCTTTTAGGTTATATTTTTATCTATTTTTAAGAATAATATATAGAAGGGTGTCCGCTTCTCCAACGTAAATAATTTACGGATACAATAAGGTGTAAAAATTATTGGATCTCTTTTGCTTTTACTAACATTATTAAGGCAATCTACTAACGAAGGCTTCATGTATCACTTACAGAAATTCCCTGTTGTTTATTTTCATCTAATACTCCTTAACTTATATATACATTAAATCTTTTAATGTCATCAGTACTTTAATCATCATGCAAACAGTACTTTTTCTTACGATGAAGAAGAAACACATGAATAATTCTGTATAAGAGTGTTTCAATTCTGATACAAAAACTTTAAGTCACTTGCAAGTAAATAATCTTTAAAGCTTGGATATACTGAGTGGCATAGAAGTGATACATATATTGAAAAAGAAGCGAGTTCACAAAGAAGTAAATTATGCGAAAAATAAAAAACCTCATCCGTAAACTGTTTGGAACAGCTTCATAAGCTAATATTTCAAAGAAAACAGACACTTTATGTTTCTAAAAAGGAGGTTTCTTACTAGAACAATTCATATGTTATAATTTGTTGACCAAGTGAAGTTAGATTAATTAGCAATGAGATTGTTTCAATGCTCTAAAAAATCTTCAAGATCTGAATGATAAAAAGGAAATTTACAATTAGATTCTTTTTGTCCATATATATTTATAGGTATGTTTTATCTGTACCCTATATAAAATTTAGCTAGATTGGTGCTTATCACTATGTAAGCTGGTATAAGAGATCCAGATTAGTTAATCTCGGCTACTTATTTTATAGAAATATCAATCTGTTCCTTTAAGAATTGAATAACTTGTTGAGAGGTTGTTCCATTTCCGTAAGGATTCTGTGCTTGAGCCATTTTATTATAAGCCTCCTGATCTTTTAGTAATATACGAAGTTCTTTTGTTAGTGTTTCTGAAGAATTTCCTACTAGTTTTAACGTTCCTGCATCTACACCTTCAGGGCGTTCAGTTGTCTCTCTTGTTACAAGAACAGGTTTTCCAAATACAGGAGCCTCTTCTTGGATACCACCGCTATCTGTTATAATAATATAGCTTTTTTTCATAATGTGAGCAAATATTTCATAGTCTAGTGGTTCAAATAAATGAACACGTTTGTGTTGTTTGAAAGCTGAGTACACTTGCTTACGCACTTTCGGATTCTTATGAACAGGAAAAATGACTTGCACATTTTGAAATTCATCCAGAATTTGATTAACACCTTGACATACTTCTTTTAATGAATCAAGATTTTCGCGACGGTGCCCCGTCATTAAGATGGTTTGCAACCCATTGTGTAACACAGAAAATAGATCTTTTGGCAATTTTATATCTTGTTGAGTAATATATAATAATGCATCAATCACAGTGTTTCCAACAACTGTGATTTTTTCAGCAGGTACGCACTCAGCGAGTAGTTGTTTTCTATTTCTTTCTGTTGGCGCAAAATGGTATGTGGCAATACGACCTGTTAATTGACGATTGATTTCTTCTGGAAATGGAGAATAAATATTATATGTACGTAAACCAGCCTCTATATGACCTATCGGTATTTTCTGACAAAAAGCAGAGTAAGCCGCAGCAAACGTTGTTGATGTATCTCCATGTACTAAGACTACATCTGGTTTTTCCCCTATTAATACATTTCGCATGTTTATAATAATCTCAGCTGTGATAGTCTCTAACGTTTGACCAGGTTTCATGAGATTAAAATCATAATCCGTCTTTATTTTGAACAGTCTAAAAACCTGATCCAACATTTCACGGTGTTGGGCTGTATTTACTACAATTGTTTTAATTGTCCTATCTGCTCGTAAAGCGTGAATTAGTGGGGCCATTTTAATTCCTTCTGGTCTTGTACCGCAGACAACTAATACTTTCATTTAATTCACTCCCTCTTTATTATAACTTCTAAGTTTTTCTCCGTTTAAAGTTCCATAACAGTATATCTTATTTTTGTAGAAATCAATGTTATTTTACAACCGATATAAATCGAATTAACGCTCTAATCTTAAGAAGTATCTTCTTGTTTTTTTATATTTTTTGTAAACAGTTCTCCTCCCCCTTAAACTATTGATAATACTGATTATATATGCCTCATCTTGCTCCCATTTCAATAACCATTCGTTACTCGAATTGCAAGAGTTCTTTTATCAGAAAGATTCAACTTCAACATACAAAACTAAGAAATCATTTTTAAGGTAATTCAATGATCCTAAGGTAAAGAGAATGAACCAGGAAGATTCAACCTATGGTCAACCTAAAATGAGACCTAATGAAATTTAAGGAATGAGACCCTTATATCTAAATATATTATATTGGATAGAACAATTTAGAATCTTCGTCTATAAGGAGGTTTAAATGAAGTTAATCCATACAATGCCGTTATTTATTCATAAAAATCCACAGGAATTTGAATCAAATCTAAAACTCGCCAAAAGATGCTTTGAAAGTTTGGCTCAGTCCAAGGAGAACCGGATAGTGGTTTACAATCAGGGATGTTTACCGAATGAGGTCATAACAAATATGTTAAAATCCTACGGGGTGTCTCCTATCATTCTTGGAAACGGAAGTAACGTAGGGATTCCAAAAGCAAGACAAACTTGTTTCGAATATATCTGGGAGCACTATTCTGAGATTGAGTATATATCTGAAGTTCATTTAGATATGATTTTCCCCAAAAATTGGTATACATCATTAATTGATTTTTTGTCGAAGTCAGATGAACCAATGGTATCCCCTGGCATATTAACAATTAGTGGAGAGATACAACCACTTGGTAACTTTGTTGAGATTCCGGAAAATACCAGAGAACTTATTTCTTTATTAGCTAAATGGGTCAGAGATGAAGTTCATGAAAGATTTGTTCATCCTGTGATTCATAAATCTCAAATTTTGAAAGAAGTGGGGGGGTACGACACTCAATTTCTTAAGGGCAAACAAGGATATGAAGATGATAGTTTATTATTAGGTTATTTATACTATATGGGAACTAGAACAAATTGGAGACCAAAATGTTATCTAAAATCCTTTGTGTATCATGCTGGCATGACCCAAAGGATGTCCCTTCCTGATAAGAGTATAGACTTTGCCTTGAACGAAAAAGGATTAATTAAACAGTATGGTGCCTATGGTTTAAAACAATTATCACATATCCACAAAAATTCATCCTCATTCAAATTAATTTTAGATAATTTTATGAAAGAATAAGGTTCTTGTAAAAAAACTTTTATTTATTTCTAATAAACCCCTAAAACCTAAATGCACCGATACTACTACTCTTAAAAAGGGACGTGTGCGGTATGGAAAAGGAAGACGCATTCAAATAGGAAAAATTTAAAACTGCCATTATGTTGATAATAGTAAGATGGTACCTATGGCGCAACTTGAGTTTTCGTGATTTGGCGGAAATGATGGAGGAATGAGGCTTATCTATTGCTCATACTACCGTCATGTGTTGAGGACATCAATATGGACCTTCATTAGAAGAAAGAGAATGATATCATCCTAAGTCAACAAATGAATGATGAAAAGTCGATAAAACCTATATGAAAGCAAAAGAACAATGGATGGATGTATATTATGCAGTGGATTCAGACGGTCATACTATTGATTTTTATCTAAATGAATTAAGAAATAAACAAGAAGCCAAGCTCTTTTCCAAGAAAACCTTGGCTTTTTTATATGTTTCCACCCCCTTGTTAACAATGGATAAGAGTCCTGCTTACTAGGATTGAAGTTATTTCGTACAACTACTTACATACTCAGTGGCATAGAAGCCATGTATGTGATTAAAAAGAGGCAGACTCACCAAGCAATGACATCTGTCCAAAATCAAAAAGAATTCATACATAACCTGCTTAGACTATCTTCATAAAGGAGACTGGTTCTCTATGCTCCTAGGGAATGTTTTTTAAACCGAAACCTATTGAACTTTGCACAAATTCTTATGGATCTTTTAGAGATCTACATGAAAAACAAAAAAGAAATTCGGTGGACTGGCCCTTACTATGGAATTCTCTGTTTTTTATTTTTGTTTTGTAGAGAAGAAATAAAATTATGAAAGTTAAAGACAAATGCCGACTCCATTTCTAAGTAAGAAACATAGTATAAAAGAATGTCATTTTATATAGGGAAATGGGGGAAGGGATTTATCATGTCGATTCAAAACTTAATCATAAATGGCGGCTTTGAAACAGGAACACTGACTTCTTGGTCTTCTGCCAACACAACCGTTACCAGTAAATTTTCACATTCCGGTTCGTTTTCTGCTAGATTCCAAAGTAGTCCCTTTACTTCTTATATTGGTCAATTTGTTCCACTAAATCCAGGGGGAATAATGGAAGTTATTGCTTCATTTTCCAAATTCGGAACATCTCCATCAACACCTATTTTTATCCAAGTGACGTTTTACGATAGTCTGTCTAATTTTCTAGGTGTAGGCCTTGGGACTACCATCCCCGTAGATCATATTCCCACCGCCAATAATGATACCTGGCTTGAAATTTATCAAACGACTACTCCAGCCCCGCCCACTACCACACAGGCCTTTATTTTAATTCATACGACCCCTCAAGCAGGCACTGCCAATGTGTTAGTCGATGATGTGGCTCTCTTAATTGCTCCGGCTACTGGACCAACGGGTGCCACTGGCGATACCGGTCCTACTGGACCAACAGGCGCTACTGGAGACACCGGTCCTGCTGGATCAACAGGCGCTACTGGAGACACCGGCGTTACTGGACCAACAGGTGCTACTGGCGATACCGGTCCTACTGGACCAACRGGYGCCACTGGAGACACCGGCGTTACTGGACCAACAGGTGCTACTGGCGATACCGGTCCTACTGGACCAACGGGTGCCACTGGAGACACCGGCATTACTGGACCAACGGGTGCTACTGGCGATACCGGTCCTACTGGACCAACGGGTGCYACTGGCGATACCGGTCCTACTGGACCAACGGGTGCCACTGGAGACACCGGCATTACTGGACCAACGGGTGCCACTGGCGATACCGGTCCTACTGGACCAACAGGCGCCACTGGAGACACCGGCGTTACTGGAYCAACAGGTGCTACTGGCGATACCGGTCCTACTGGACCAACGGGTGCCACTGGAGACACCGG
>NZ_JBFULJ010000096.1:0-9741 GCF_056400385.1 Priestia sp. P5_B4 | reverse complement strand
CCCCTATACTTTTTTGAGATAAATTTAATACATCTTCTATGTGAATCCATAAGATAAAAAACGTGACGGCTCCGATACACATAATTTTCAGCGTTGACTTGATTAGTTCTACCAGCGCTCTCATGGCAAAAATCCGTTTGGCTCCGCTAATAGGGTTAATCTTTTCTAACTTAGGCTGAAGAGCCTCCGTGGAAAAAAGAATACCCACCTGCATATAATTCGCTCCGAGCGCAGCAATAAAAGCTGCGAGCATAACAGGACCTGCTGCAAGGGCTATTGAAGGAAGAAGGTGCTTAAACATCGCAAATACGCGCTCTGCCGTCACTTCCTCAAGCATATACGTTTGAAAAGCTTCTCTTAACAACTTCATCATTTGCTGTAAAAACTGTTTGGCTCCAAACAAAAAATAAAGAAAAACCATTAAAAGGATGAACGCAGTTGTAACGTCTTGACTTTTAGCTACCTGTCCTTTTTTTCTAGAGTCTTGCTTTTTTTTAGGTGTAGCTTTTTCCGTTTTCTCTCCCGCGAAAAATTGCAAATCAACTTTTACTAAAAACAAAGCTACACCCCTCCTAATATGCGGATCATCGCGCGCATCGCTTCTATCATTTGTTCAAATATGATTTGCATCATATAAAACATGCTCCCCATCACGACAATCAGCAAACTAAAGGCAACAATAATTTTTACCGGAAACCCCACTACGAAAATATTTAACTGCGGAACGGTTCTTGCGACAATTCCAAGCGCGATATCGACTAAAAATAATGAACCTACCAAAGGCAAAGACATTTGAACAGCTACTAAAAACATCGATGAAAAAACAGTTATGATGTGTGTAGCAAATGCTTGGCTTCCCACASGGAAGGCTACTTTGTCTAACGGAATAATTAAATAACTATTATAGATGCCGTCTATTAATAAATGATGTCCATTGGTCGATAATAAAAATAGGAGAGCAAATACATATAAATATTGACCTAGTATCGGACTTTGCGCCCCTGTCTGCGGATCTATTACGTTGGCAATCGCAAACCCAACTTGAAAATCGATGAGACCTCCGGCAATTTGAATAGCCATAATAAATACATACGCAGTCAAACCAATAAACAACCCAACAGCACATTCTTTTACTACTAAAAGTACAAACTGTGCATCTAACGAAACGACGGGTAAATCAATTGTTGTCGCAATAATGACGGATAGCGAGGCAGACAAACCTACCTTATGAACTGCGGGAATCGTTTTGTATGAAAATAGCGGAACCGTAATAAAAAAAGACGTTACCCGCACTAGCACTAGTAAAAACGCGGGATAGGATAAGATCAACTGACTCATAGCTAGCCTACGTACCGATACAGATTTGAAAAAATTTCATATGTAAATGAAATCATTTTTGATAACATCCACGGACCAAAAAATACAATCCCTACTAAGACCGCTACAATCTTAGGAACAAAAGCAAGAGTTTGCTCTTGAATTTGGGTAGTTGCTTGAAAAATACTAATAATGAGCCCAACTACAAGGGCCAGCAGCAATAAAGGGCCAGATACAATTAAGATCGTATACACGCCTTTTTCTGCTAACGAAATGACAAATTCTCCATTCATTGTCTATCACCTATTGAAAACTTATTAATAATGATTTAACAACTAAATTCCAGCCGTCAACCAGTACAAATAGTAAAATTTTAAACGGGAGCGAAATCATAACGGGAGGAAGCATCATCATTCCCATAGACATCAGCACGCTTGCTATAATCATATCGATAATGAGAAAAGGAATAAAAATCATAAATCCAATTTGAAATGCTGTCTTTAGCTCACTGATTGCATAAGCCGGAACGAGCGCAGTTAAGGGAATATCTTGAACAGAGGATGGTTTATCTATATCCGCATATTCTAAAAAAAGAGCTAAATCTTTTTGTCTTGTATGAGCACTCATAAATTCTTTCATTGGTTCAGCTGCTTTTTCATAGGCTTGATTCAGCGTGATTTTTTCTTTTAAAAGCGGCTGAAGCGCCTGTTCATTTACCTGAGAAAAAGTTGGCGCCATAATAAAAAACGTTAAAAACAGCGATAAACCAACTAATATTTGATTAGGAGGCATTTGCTGTGTCCCGAGCGATGTACGTACAAATGACAGCACAATGACAATTCGTGTAAAGCAGGTCATCATAATTAAAATTCCAGGAGCTACTGAAAACACCGTCAGCAGCAACAAAAGCTGGACAGACGTTGAAATATTTGTAGGACTGCTCGAGTTAAAGAGATTCATCACTTCATTCATCGTTCTTTTTGTTCCTTTCTAACTCTTTCAGTACGTTTTGCCTTTTTATTTTCATTTCATTCATTTCTCGCTGAAAAAGCTGCTGAAAAGAATGACTAGATTTCTCTTCTTTTTTAGAAGTCAATTTTTCTAAAAAAGACGGTAGTACGACTTTATATTCGCTCTCGTTTTTCTGTTGTTCCTCATACTGCGTGAGCAGCTGCTGTTTCTCTTGCCCTGTAATTTCTGAAAGAAGCTGCACATTTTCACCGACTCCGATGATAAAAAGCTGATTTCCAACTTTAACTACTTGTACAGATTTGCTGCTTCCAACATTTGTACCRCCCAAGTTTTGTACTACTTTATTTTTTTGCAGCAGCCTTCCTTTTTTATTTACAAATTTTAAGAGCGCAAAAAGCAGCCCAATTACAAGTAAAAACGCGAATATCATCTTCACGATATCTCCAACTGAAAGCGTAGGCGTCCCCTGGAGTTCAGTTTTTTCTTTTGAATCAGTACTCTCATTCTCTGAACACTTCTCCGTTTTTTCCAAACATTCTTTTACGGATGCAGATCCCCTTTCTGCATAAACGATTTGATTTGATCCTGCTAATACGCTTATTAACAGCGCAGCAATTACGAACTTTCGCAGCAATGTCTGCCACCTCTTACTTCAACATAGTGTAAGATTAGCGGGAAAGCCCCGCCAATCTGTTGTTTATCCAATTGCTTTTGAAATTGCCTCTAATACTCGATCTGCTTGAAAAGGCTTAACGATAAAATCTTTTGCCCCTGCTTGAATCGCATCAATCACCATTGCCTGCTGGCCCATGGCTGAACACATAATCACCTTAGCATCGCTTTTTATGCTTTTAATTTCTTTTAAGGCTGTAATTCCATCCATTTCAGGCATCGTAATATCCATTGTGACAAGATCTGGTGCATGCTCTTTAAATAACTGCACAGCCTGCTGGCCGTCTGCCGCTTCCGCTACTACTTCATATCCATTTTTCGTTAAAATATCTTTGATCATCATGCGCATGAATGCAGCATCGTCTACAATTAAAATTCGGTTTCCCATCTCTACTCCTCCTAAAAATCATTACTTTAGTTTGTTAATACGGTCTCTTTGACTAATAATATCGGTTACGCGAACGCCAAAATTCTCGTCAATGACGACCACTTCACCTTTTGCTATTAATTTGCTATTAATCAAGATATCTACTGGTTCGCCTGCTAGTTTATCAAGTTCAATGATTGCACCAGAAGATAATGCTAAAATCTCTTGAACCGTTCGCTTAGTCCTTCCAAGCTCCACGGTAACTTGAAGCGGGATATCAAGCAGCATGTCTAAATTTCGTGAATTCCCTTGAGGAGAAGACATGTGCTCGAACTCTGAAAACGATGCGGGCTGAACATCAACTGGTACATGAACAGGTTCTGCCTGCTGTGTTTCTTCATGCTGTATGTATTCAGCTGCCGGCGGTTCTGTTTGCTTTTCGTTAAGATCTGATTCTTTTTCAATAGAAGCTGCCGTATCTTCTGCGCTTGGAACTAAGAGCTCCTCCACCAAGCTTTTGGCAAAAGATATCGATAAAAGCTGCATAATATTGGAATCAATTAATGTACCTACCTTCAAATTAAAAGAGACCTTTACAAAGACGTCATCTTGGGGAATCAGCTCTGTGCCTTCCCCTTTTTGAATATTTAAAATATCCAAGCTCGGCGGAGAGATATCAATTTTCTTTTGAAATACCGTGGACATAGACGTCGCTGCTGAACCCATCATTTGATTCATCGCTTCCTGCACTGCACTCAGCTTAATTTCATCCATGATTTCCGTCGGATTCTCACCCGTTCCACCAAGCATCAAATCTGAAATAACAGCTGCATCTTCATGTTTAATAACTAACAAATTCGTACCAGAAAACCCTTCTGTATACTGAACTTGCACAGCGACATGAGGATTTGGAAATTCATTCGTCAGCTCTTCTTTATATACGAGCGATACAAACGGTGTGGTAATATCGACTTTTTGATTCAATAAAGCCGATAGCGCTGTTGCTGAACTGCCAAACGAAATATTTCCAATTTCGCCAAGCGCGTCTTTTTCCATTTCCGTAAAGTAATCGTCTACTTGACTTGACTTATTCGGCTCTGAAAACCCGTCAAGTGAAGAAGTTCCTTTTAACAACGCATCAATTTCATCTTGCGAAAGCATGTCATCGTTCATTCCTTTCGTTCCTCCTCTTAACATCATCTAGAATTTGCACAGCAACTTTCCGACTGACTTTTCCAGGCTGTGCAATAAATTTAGGTTGGTCTCCGACGTAAATAGTTAACGGATTATGAACGCTTGTTTGCAGTCGAATAACATCTCCTGCATCTAATGCTAGGAAATCTCCAATTGAAATATCCGCTTTTCCTAGCTCGGCTACAACCTGCAATTCCGCCTCATTGATTTGTTCCTTTAGCTGCTCAACCTCTTGTACGTTAGGTTCTTTTTTAGAAGATTGCATCCAGTAATGAACGGACAGTTTGGACACAATCGGCTCAAGCGTAACGTGCGGAATACATAGATTAATCATGCCCGTTTCATCTCCAATTTGTACGTTTAATGAAATGACGATGACAATTTCATTTGGTGAAATTACCTGCAAAAACTGAGGATTCACTTCAAACTCTGATGTTTCAGGTTCAATTTCCGCAATAGAACTCCAAGCTTCTCTCATACTATCTAACGTTTTCTCTAACAAGTTTCGAATCAAGCTCGTTTCAATTTCCGTTAAGTTACTAATTTTCCCACCGCTCTCGCCTTGTCCCCCGAGCAAGCGGTCAAGCATCGCATAGGCAATGTTCGGATTGACTTCCATAATGATATGCCCTTCTAAAGGAGGGACGGCTATCACGTTTAAGATGGTTACTTTCGGAACAGAKCGAATGAACTCCTCATACGGAATTTGATCTACTGATACAACGGACACTTGTACAACGTTACGAAGCTGCGCCGAAAAGACGTTGATTAACATGCGCGCATAATTTTCATGAATTCGCGTCAAACTGCGAATCTGATCTTTTGAAAAACGCAGGGCGCGTTTAAAATCATATGTACGAATACGCTGTTTTTTATTTTCCTTTTTTAATTCATCCGCATTCATCTCTCCGGTTGATAACGCAGATAACAGCGCGTCAATTTCATTTTGTGACAATACATCTCCAGCCACTAGCTTCCCTCCTTGCTTCTTTACTGCAAAACTTTAGACGTCGTATAAACTTTAACAACGTGTCCGCTTTCCATTAGCTGATCAATTTGCTTTGCAATATCTGTTTCTAACGTGCTGAGTCCTTGCGTTCCTTCAAAATCTTGAGCACTCATATCTGAGAGCCTTTTGATAATAATGTCTCTTACTTGAAAATCTCTTTTTTGAAGCTCTGCCGCTGCTTTTTTACTATCCATTTGAATTTTAAAAGAGATGCTGATGTAGTTATTGCTTTTTAAATTTGTTTTAATATCCGTTACATCCACAGAAGCTTTAATCACATCGTCAATAGATGGACCTTTTTCAGTACCTGCCTGCTCTGTATACTTTAGTGTCACGATAACAGCAATGCTTCCTATTAAAGTAAGAGAAAGCATGATAATAATCATCTTACTAATTAGCTTATTTTTAAACACACTTTATTCCTCCGTCGTTTGCTGCAGCCCTAATATGTTAATTCGCTGATAATAGCTCGTCACTTTCTCATTCACTTCTTCAACTGAATCCTTTACCACTAGCTTTTTGTTATTCGTTAGCGTAATGGTCGTATCAGGAAATGCTTCAACCTGCTCGATGTAGAGTGCGTTTAACGTAAATGTTTTGCCGTTTAGCCTTGTTAAAGTGATCATAATTAACCGGAGTAATACCTACTCCTTCCTCCCGCCTATCGTTTTAGATTCACTAGCTCTTGCAGTATTTCATCGGATGTTGTAATAATTCTTGTGTTCGCTTGAAATCCGCGCTGTGCAACAATCATATCCGTGAATTCTTCCGATAAGTCAACGTTGGACATTTCAAGGGCGCTTGAGACGAAGCTTCCTGTGCCGTTGGCTCCTGGAGCTCCTACTAAAGGACCGCCTGAGTTTACGCTTTGAGCAAATAAATTCCCCCCTGCTTTTTGCAGTCCTTCATTATTTGCAAATTTAGCAAGTTCGATAGTTTGATTACTGGAGATGTTCCCGTTAGCATCTATGATGTTAACCTTTCCATCTGCTCCTATACTGTAGCTCTTACTTGTTGAAGGAATATTTATATTCCCTCCTCCAGTTTTTTGCACGTACAGTCCATCACCCGTTACCAAATTACCGCTGCTATCTAAATAAAAATTCCCCGCTCTTGTATAATAATTTGTGACTCCATCTCTTACTACAAAATAGCCGTCTCCAGAAATAGCTAAATCAAGCGGACGCCCCGTTGACTGAATGCTTCCTGCCGTTTGAACTGTATCAATTGTGCCAATTTGCGAACCTAATCCGACTTGTTTAGCATTAACACCTCCACGGTTAGCTCCTGGTGCTGTTGCTCCTGCTACCTGCTGACTTACTAAATCTTGAAACGTTGTACGTCCTTTTTTATAGCCGTATGTATTAACGTTGGCAATGTTATTTCCTAGGACATCTAATTTAGTTTGAAAATTTTTCATGCCGCTGATTCCTGAATACATCGAACGTAACATAAAATCACTCCTTAAATTTGGTTGGTTAACTGCTTACTTCTAAGATATCGTTTAGCGAAAGTACCGTATGATTTTCATCGTTGATCCTAAACGATACCTCATTGTTTTTGACGGATGCTGTTAAAATGACTCCTTGCTTTTTATTTCCTTCTTCATCTAACCACGCAGCGGTTTTACCAATTAACTCACTCCCTTTTAAAATAGGAGAAGCCTGTGACTGCGTTAAAAACGTATTGAGCGATGTGCTCATATTTGTCATTTGTTCAAGGGATGAAAACTGAGCCATTTGAGCAATAAAGTCTTTGTCTTCCATTGGATTCATTGGATCTTGATTTTGAAGCTGCGCAATCAAAAGCTTCAAAAAATCATCTTTGCCAAGCGAGCTGTTCCCCGTTTGCTTCACTGGTGTGTCCCTATTGCTTAAATACAAGTCAGACGTAATTTCATTTGTCATTGTTATCACCTATACGTTGTAGTTAATGAGCGCTGCTTCAAAAGAAGACAGAAAGGAAGCCGATTCTTCCAATTGCTGTGAATCTTGATCTTCTTCTTTTTTAAACGCTTCTTTTTCCTGTCTTTCTTTTTGCTGGTCGTTTTCATTGTTATACGACATCGCTTGTTCTGACAGTAGCACATCGATTTTATCAATTGATACATGCTGAGACGCGAGACCGTGCCGCAAAGTTGAAAGGTTGGCGTCCAATAACTCTTTTGTTTTTGCTGACGATACGACAATTCGCGCAACCGTTTCACTGTCTTTCTGAAGCATTTCAATTGAAATCGCACCTAGCTGTTTTGGAAATAACTTAATGAAAAGCTTGGATCTTCCCTCTTCAGTACTGATCGAAGCTTTACTCCATATTTTTTCAAGCTCGTTTACCAAATTGCTAGACTGTTGATAGTCAGATTTTGCTTGCCCTAGATAAATAGAGAACTGCTGAAGCTTAGGCATTTCTCCACTTCCAAAGGATGATGGCTGATTCTCTACTGTCGCTCCGGTTGTGTTTGTACCTGCAGAACTTTCGTTATTTTTTAAAGAGCTATTTGTATCTATACTTTCGCTGTGTACTACCACATCTTTTTTCCTTGGAAGCTGATTGAAAAACGGTATTTTTTCTTCTTTACGAAAAGCGTTCATATTTCTCACAGAACTTTCTGAAGATGTATGAACAGCGTCCACACCGACTTGATCAACGGATACATGCTGAGACGTGAGAGCTTGTCGTAATCTGAAAAGGCTGGCGTCTAACAGCTCTTTTGTTTTCGCTGACGATACAACTACTTGCGCAGTCGTTTCATTTTTTTGCTGAAGCACTTCAATTGAAATCGTACCTAGCTGCTTTGGCAATAACGTAACGAAAAGCTTGGATCTTCCCTTTTCAGCACTGAGCGAAGCTTTACTCCATATTTTTTGCAGCTCGTTTACCAGATCATTAGACTGTTGATGATCCAATTTCACTTGCCTTAAATCAATAGAAAACTGCGGCACTTTTTCTTCTTTAGCAAAAGCGTTCATATCTTTTACAGAACTTTCTGGAGCTGCTTGAACAGCGACCACATCGACTTGATCAACCGATACATGCTGAGAAGTGAGAGCTTGTCGCAATCTGAAAAGGCTGGCGTCTAACAGCTCTTTTGTTTTCGCTGACGATACAACTACTTGCGCAGTCGTTTTATGATCTTGTTGACGCACTTCAATTGAAATCGTACCTAGCTGCTCTGGCCATAACTTAATAGAAAGCTTAGATGCTCCCTCTTCAATACTGAGCGAAGCTTTACTCCATATTTTTTGCAGCTCCTTTAACAGATTGTCAGACTGTTGATGATCAGATTTTACTTGCCTTAGATCAATAGAAAATTCTTGGACCTTAGGTACTTCATTAGATTTAAAAGATGATGGATTATTTTCTAACGTCGCTTCAGCCGTGTTAGCAGTAAAAGAAATTTCACTATCCTTTTTTAAACTATCCCTATCCATACTTTCGCTACGTAAAATCACATCTTTTTTCCATGGAAGCTGATTCAAAAACGGCACTTTTTCCTCTTTATGAACAGCGTCCATATCTCTTACAGAACTTCTTGGAGCCGTATGAACAACGGCGAAGAAACCAGCAGAGCGCTTTTCATGTAAGGTATCGGTTAATACACGTGGTTGTTTATGAATTTTCTCTATTTTTTCAGCAGCAGTTTTCCGCAAACCGTCAAGCTGCGAATTTGAAAGGGTCACTGACTGCAGCTGCGGTTTTTGTAGTTCTTCCATCAGCTGAGCCAACTCTGTTTGAAACGCAGATGATGTATTTTTACAAATGGTCAACAAGGTAGAAATAGAAGACAAATATTGTTCTTGACTGTCTGTTTCAGATGAAACAGGTGCCCGCTGCATGTCTGTTAACACGTGCTGCAACTTTAGAAGCGGCTGTTCCAAATCTAGACTACTTGGAATACTGCTGAGCATCTCGGCTAGATGTTCGTACAAGACAGATGGTTCATCTTCTTCATCTTCTGCTTCGCTTAACTGAATTGCCATTAACCCGACCGCCTTGAAGACGTCTTGATCTACCGCTTGTTCGTCGGATGATTTCTCCCCGCACGTTAAAGGCTGCACATCTAGTTGCTTAAGCTGCTGAACAATTTCTTCAAAAAAACCCTGAGTCTGACTAGCAKCTGCTTTTTCATCGCAGTTTACCTTTGATGCAGCTGCTGGACGTAGTGAAATTTCCACTGTTTTCACCTCTGCTTTTATTCAGAGGTGAAAAC
>NZ_JBFULJ010000095.1:0-9818 GCF_056400385.1 Priestia sp. P5_B4 | reverse complement strand
TGCCTATACTGCAGCGTAATCCCAATCTCTGTAATTCCATGTTTCTTAAGCAGTTCAATGCTATATTCCATCACAGGTTTATCGTAAAGCGGCAGCATAGGCTTTGGAATCGTATAGGTCAAGGGCTGCAGTCTTGTTCCTTTACCGCCAGCAAGTATAATGGCTTTCAATTTTTTGCCTCCCTTCTTTTTTTATCCTGGCAAATCTGATGTTGAAACAGCTTACTTGTATCAATAGCGATTTTTTCCCAGCTAAACATAGTTGTTGCTTTTCTATACCCATTTTCGCTGATTTTTGCAGCCGTTTTTTCATTTTTTAACAAAAATTCAATACAGTTGATTAATTCGAGCGTATCTCCTCGGGCAAACGTCAGGCCCGTGTCGAAATGTGAAACAATATCGCTTAGACCTCCTGTATCGGCAACGATAGTTGGCTTCTTGGCTACCATCCCCTCTAAAGCCACAATTCCAAAAGGTTCATATAAACTTGGAAAAACAACCATTTTGCAAGCTTGAAGAAGCTGATTTCGTTCGTTATCGGTAATGTATCCAATAAAATACACGTATTTTTCTAGTTGCTTTTCACTTACTTGTGTTCGAAACTCATGAAGTAAAGGCCCTTTTCCTGCTACAACGAATTGAACATCTATTTGTTTTTTCTTAAATAGTTCCGCTGCTTCAATAAATAGCTGAAAGCCTTTTTCATATACAATTCGTCCAATTGAAAAAATAATAGGGGCCTTTCTAAAATTATATTTCTTTTGTAAACTTTCTTTTAACCGCTCATTTACTGCGTCGACTACCAGCTGCTTGTCAATTCCATTTGGAAATATAGCAATTTTATCTTGCTCTACTTGAAATAAAGTGATTAATTCCTTCTTCATATAGTCGCTGCAGACAATGATTGAGCTTGATTGTCGAATCAGCTCCTCTTCTTGCAAGTGAATTTTTTGCTGCATGTCATTATGAATACCATTATTGCGCCCATGTTCTGTCGCATGAATGGTCGTAATTAGCGGTCTATCCGTTTTATCTGCTAAACATTTTGCAGCGGAGGCAACAAGCCAGTCATGAGCATGAATAACGTCAAAAGACAGCTTGTAGCCTAACTGCAGTCCTCTAAGAGCCATAGCCACGTTCAAACTGTTTACCCATGTCAAAAAATCCGGGTGATGAGGCTGCAGGCTTTTAACTCGGTAAACGTGAACACCGTATAAACGCTCATATTCCGGCAGCCCCTCTACATAAGTTGTTAATACACTAACGTGATGGCCCTCCTTTGCTAACGCTCTGGATAAATCAAATACATGTCGTGCAAGTCCTCCGATAACTAGAGGAGGGAATTCCCATGCAAGCATTAAAATGGAGAGACCGCCTTTATATTGATTTACTGATAAAGCCGCTGGCTCTATCTCTTTTGCAGGGGATAAAAAAGAACTTCCTGAAAGAAAACTGTTTTCGCTATCCATCCTTGGGTTCTCTTCGTGACAAAGAAAATCAAATAGTTTTACTTGCCTTTCGTATTCACCTTTGACTTTTTCAAAATTATAAAGCCAATCGCTGCTACTTAAAAGGAGCCACTGTCGGTAGATAGCATTCACCACGCTAGGATGTTTAGAATCGATAACATCTAGCATCGCCTCTGACTTCTGTACGGTTGAAATAAACAATTGATTGTTCTCACTGACAAATTCAGCGCTTTTTGTTGCACCGTAGAGTGCAAGAGTTTCGTTTTGATGAAATTCTATATCCCTCGCGTAATCTAAAGGATATTGAAATATACCGCTTGCTGCTTGCATTCGCTGAAAGCCAAGCGTGTCCTTAGCCTTCAAATCCAAAAAAACGCTCGCTTTATTGATTGTTCCTTCCTCAACTTGTTTTCCTTGCTTAGGATATGGAAACAAGATAATGCCAGCAGGCGACTTTTTTAGTTCATCTGTTGATGACTTCACAAAGGTATAGCATATTTCATGAGATTTTAGGAGCATATCTACTTGATGAGTATACTCTCCTTGCTGTATAAAAAAACCGACGGGCTTTTTTTCAAAAAACTGTTGAAAAACACGTATTGCTTCTGTAATTTGGAGATTTAATGTTTGTTCGGTTTTAAGGGTGGAAACGAACGCGTTCGTTACGGTAGTAGGAATACACTCCATCATGTCATGCTGAAAAAAATATTTGCAGGCTGAGAACAAGCTCCCGTTCCACTTTTTTAAAAAGGTGAGTGCTCTCTGATGCTGCCGGCTTGAAAACTGGTGTAAATATTGAGCGTAACGAGTATTAAACTCCTCGTTGTTTAATGCGTTCAAAAACACACAAGACATCACAGCTGTTGCACCTATCAATTTCTTAGACTCAATTTGATCTAAAAAAGGGATGCACTCGTTCGTTACTTGTTCAAACAGCAGATACTCACTCTCTGTTTGAAGTACATGTAGCAACGGACAATGCATATAAGTTAAAAGAATACAGTCATCACTATTCATATTGCTTCTTCACCTGCTCCAAGTCATTTGAATATAAGGAATATGTGCTAAATTCATTTTGAACACCCTGGTGAACTTTTACAGGTTCGTACATCCAGCCTAACGAAGTTACATTCACTTGTTCATATTTTTCTTTCATCAAATAAACTGGATTCGAACGAAGAAGGGAAAAAAAACTTCCTTCTTTATCTTGAATACCAATATCTATTACATACGTGCGCTCACTTTCCAAGCTGTTCATAAACATGAAGTCTTGCTTAGGAGTAAGACCCTTCATATAATAGCGGTTTGATTCATGGCCGTTAAAATGAAGACCTGTTATATCATACGTACACATAGCTAGATTCAATTCTTCCCACCGTGTCGAAAACATACTTTCTACCATCTCTCGAATATGCTCAGAAAACGACCAGTGAACATAAATACGAGATGAGTCAAGCTGAGTAGCTATACACACATTTAAGTTTTGAATAAGATTAGCAGCCACTGTTTTATCACTTCGTTTCTTAGAATGTTTTTTCTACATATAAATGCCGTATAAACTTATTAACATCTTACCATTCAGAAAAAGTTGCCACAATAAACGCAATTTGTCGATTTGTGTTAAAAATTCAGATTAACATAGTAATTATAATTTACTAACAAAAAAACCTCTTCGCTTATTAGAAGAGGTTTTTCTACTATTCGTTTAAGTCGTAGCGTTTGCCTTTTACAAGGTAAAATACGCTTTCTGCTACGTTAGTGGTATGATCAGCCATACGCTCTAAATAGCGGGCTACAAATAAAAGCTGCGTAATTTGGTTCATAGCCTCCTGCTTTTCTTTAGCAAGACTTAAAAGTTCTTTGATTGTTATTCCGTAGAGCTCATCCACTTGATCGTCCATTTCCGCTACTTTTTTAGCCAGCACAAGATCTTCCTCGTGATAAGCTTTTAACGAAAGGCTCAACATTTCAATCGAAATATCGTGCATTTTCTTTACGTGTTCTAACGGCTTAATTAATTCTTCGTTTCCAATTCGTATAGCTGATTTTGCTACGTTAACCGCAAAATCTGCCATACGCTCAACATCCGAAGCAATTTTAATTGCCACAATGATACGTCTTAAATCGATAGCCACCGGCTGCTGCTTTGCGATCAGTAAGATAGCTAGGTCATTAATTTCTTCTTCTAAGTCATCCACGTATGAATCGCCGTCGATAATTTCTAGGGCCAGCTCAACGTTGCTTGTTTGCAGCGCTTCAATTGATTTTGATAGCGCCTCATGCGTTAAGCGCCCTATTTCTAATAATTTTTCACGTAATATCTTTAAATCACCATGAAACTTTTCGCGTACAACCACTCATCCCATCTCCTTGTATGTCTTAACCAAAACGACCTGTAATATAATCTTCTGTGCGTTTATCAGATGGCATTGAGAAGATTTTAT
The DNA here is from genome assembly GCF_056400385.1 of Priestia sp. P5_B4. Lineage (NCBI taxonomy): Bacteria > Bacillati > Bacillota > Bacilli > Caryophanales > Bacillaceae > Priestia > Priestia sp. P5_B4. The sequence goes on along the minus strand of NZ_JBFULJ010000095.1, from coordinate 5,906 downwards.
CTGTTTCTGCGTACTCTACCACTTCTCCATTTAAGAAAAATGCTGTTTTATCTGAAATACGTGCCGCTTGCTGCATATTATGGGTAACAATAATAATGCTGAAGTCTTTCTTTAATTCTTGTACTAACTCTTCTACTTTTAATGTTGAAATTGGATCAAGCGCAGAAGTAGGCTCATCCATTAAAATAACGTCAGGTTCAATTGCCAAGCATCGCGCAATACAGATACGCTGCTGTTGTCCACCTGACAACCCATTTGCATTTTGATTCAAACGATCTTTAACTTCGTCCCAAATAGCTGCTCCTCGTAAACTTTTTTCAACAATTTCATCTAGTTTTTTCTTGTTGCGAACACCATGAATTCTTGGACCGTACGCAATATTATCATAAATAGATTTCGGGAACGGATTTGGCTTTTGGAAAACCATTCCTACTTGCGTGCGCAGCTCTTCCACGTGGTACGATTTATCAAAAATATTTTTCCCTCTATACTCAATCTCACCTGATGTACGGACAATTGGAGTCATTTCTACCATACGATTTAACGTTTTAATATATGTTGATTTTCCACAGCCTGATGGACCGATAATCGCGGTAACTTCGTTAGCATGAATGTCTAAATCAATATTTTTTAAGGCATGTGTGTTGCCATACCATAAATTCAAACCTTTTGTTTTATATACAATTTCTTTTGTTTGCGGAGTATCTACTTTTTCTTTGTTAGTCAATTCCATTGTTATTGCCATTGGATAATCCTCCTTCATCGTCTTTAACCGTTTTGAGCACAATAAAAGTCTCTCTATGTCTATTTAATATCYATTGTTTACTATCAGTGTAAATAAATACGAGAAGCCGAAACGCTTCCCCTTATTTTGATCATTTCTATTAACCCTTACACTTACAGAATAATAGCCGACTATTAATTGTGTTTTAACTCAATGTAAAGCTTTTGTAAACGAAGGTCTATCTGCGTGTTTTTTAGGTAAAAAACTAGTTCTTACGACCCTTAAATTCAATAAAAAACCATATATGTAAAGATTTCTAACAAAAAAGAAGAGGTAGAGACATAACTAAATTAATTCAATCTAAAGATGGGTGGATTGGATTAATAAGCCAGTATGAATTACTTCCGATACCGCTGTTGATTTTCGTTTCACGGGCGGCCGGTGAGTCTCCTCATYGCTTCGCTTTTCCTGCAGAAGTCTTCACCTTGCCCTCCAATCAACCGCTAAAAGCACCTACATACACGAAATCTACTTTCATCCTATAAATAAAAAATCCGAACAAAGTTGATTCTTAATCAACTTTGTTCGGATCTTACTTCAACTAATATGCTTTTGTCCCAGCCTCTTTAATTGGCGTCGTTTGCAATGACAGCCTGTTGGTTCTCTTCTTGATCTTTTACTTCTTGTTCACCTTTTTTCTTTAAATCAAAATACGTATCGAGCGCAGAACGAGCAAGCTCTTTTGTAATGGTATTTGGTGCACTTGGCACAAATGCCGATGGTACCACCACAGCTACTGCAATTTCAGGATTATTTGCCGGAGCAAAGGCCACAAAGTTTGAATTATTAACTTTAATAGGGTCCCCTCCGCTAGGGTTTTTCTCATAGGCTTGTGCCGTTCCTGATTTACCAGCAGGATTATAGTTCGCTGTATGGAAAGCTGCATACCCTGTACCGCCTTGTTCTTGCGTAACGCGCTTAAAGCCACTTTGAACATCTTTAATGTATTCTTCTTTCATCGTGATACGATTTAACACATCAGGCTCAAATGAATGCTGCGTACCGCCAATTTCATCGGTTTTAATCGTTGGTTTTCGGATTTCTTTTACTAGCTGCGGCTTAATGCGATACCCTCCATTAGCTATTGCAGAAGTATATTGAACAAGCTGCAGCGGCGTGTACGTATCATACTGACCAATGCCTAAATCAAGCGCCGTTCCTGGAACATCGCTTCCACCTTGGACACCTGTTGATTCGTTATCAAGGTCTATACCTGTTGATACGCCTAAGCCGAACTGACTGTAGTAAGAACGCAGTTCGCTGAATGTATCAGGTTTAATCGGTAAAGTCATGTTTTTATGATACTGTAACCCAGCCATAGCCATTACCGTTTTAAACATAAATACGTTGGATGAATATTTTAACGCAGATGAATACGTTAAGGGTCCTAACCCTTCAGCCTCAGCTGATTTTTTAACCGGTGTTCCTTTAATTTTTAACGGTTCATCAACGAACACTGTGTTTGGCTTAATAGCTCCTGAATCTAAGCCGGCTAAAACCGTTGCTCCTTTTACAACAGAGCCCATTGTATAAGATGTTGAAATATTCCCCAATGCAAAATCTTCTATTTTAGGCGCTCCAGTCTTCTTATCAATGGTGTATTTTTTACCTGCCATTGTTAAAATTTCTCCTGTGTGAGGATCCATCATAATAACAAAAGCACGGTCTAAAAATTGCGTTCCTTTCATTTGCTTTTTGGCTAAAAGCTGGTCCGTAATTTGTTTTTCTACCGCTTTTTGAAGCTCCATATCAATAGTTAAAACCAAATCACTGCCGCGTTCACCTTTAGACACTTGAATTGTATCAAGGAGATTTCCTTTTTTATCTGTTACATATTGGACTTTTTCTTTTTGACCGCTGAGCTGGGCTTCGTATTGCTTCTCTAAATAGCTCGTCCCAACTTGGTCATTTCGGCTATAGCCTCTTGACAAGTAATACTGTACTTTATCTTTAGGCAGTCCTTCGTTGGCAGATGATACATTTCCAAGCAAGGTACGAAGAGTACTGTTTTCTGGGTATGAGCGATCCCAATACGTTGTTGTATCAACACCTGGAAGTTCATCTAAGTGCTCACTTACAACGGCATACTCTTCATTTGTCACACCGCTCTTAACAATTTGCGGGGTGTTAGAGTAACCTGCCTCCATTTGGCGCTTAATAGCGAGAACTTCTAAATCACTCTTTAGACTTTCTAAATCTTTTTTAGAGATGCGGTCTAACTGACGTTGATACAGTTCGTCATCAGTCATTTCACCATCTTGAACTTTTTTGCGATCAGCTTGCGTAATTTTCTGTTCCGCTTCTTTAGGGTGAAGCATAATCCAATAATCCTTCATATCGCGTTCTGTAATTTTTACCACATTTTTAGCGTCTTTATTCTTTTTATTTTCCGGAATATCAATCACATTTGTGGTGTAAGGAACATCGATCATAGTGGCTAACCTTTTAGCGATGCGCAGCCTTTCTTCAGCTGTATTTCCTTGAAAACGAGTATATGTAATCGTATTTAAAGAGGTATTATCTACAATTACGCGGTTATAACGATCATACATTTTCCCTCGAGGAACAGGCGTACTGACCGTAACGTCCTGTGTTTTTTTCACTTCTCGTTCGTAATTCTCACCGTATACAATTTGAACAAGTCCCAACCGCAAAATTAATACGGAAAATAGGGCAAATACGGTCAAGAAAAGTAAGTTCACACGAAAAGGCACGTGACTTTTTCTTCTTTTTTTCTTTTTCATACCAACACCTACACTTTATAAAACATATATACCATAACACCATAAAATCAGCCATTTAGCAAATAAATAGACACCTGGCAGGTGCCTATTTACACAACGTATTTATTTTAAAAGAAAAGCGAAGCATTTTCCATAGTGCAAATGAAGGAGCTGACAACACTCTAAGCTGGAGACTCTCCGTCTCCTTCATTTAATACCGGAGGAGTAACAGTCGTTTCTTTTTTGTGCAGAGGCTGTGAGATATGTCTCACACAAAAATAAATGATCGTATGCCCTGCTCCAACAATAGCTAATAAAATGGGAATACTTTTTGCTTCATCAAAAAACAGTACAGCTATTAAAAATAAAGATATGGAAACGACGCGCCCGATATTCAGAAATACTTCTCTGACAACAATGTATTCAATTCTTTTTGAAACAACGTCTTTTGCTCGTCCAATCACATCGTACGTTAGAGAAATGAATGGAACCAATAAAATAGGATAGGCAACGGCAATACAAACAGCATATATAATTAACTTTGGATACGATAAGTTAAAGATAAGCAAAAAGACTGCTCCATAGAGAAGGAGGCCCCCTGTGAAGATAAACCGAAGGCGATTTTTTTGCTTAATAAACCTTGAGGCAACATAGTATCCTACAAATGCAACCGCTGAATTCACCAGTCCATATGTTCCTAAAGCTAATTCACTTCCCGTCGTAATAAATACCATGACGGATACAACAAAAATGAACGTACCTTCACGCAACCCTTGAAAGAAATGAGCCTGCAATATTCGATTCCAGTCTTTATTGACTTTTCGTTCAGCCCATACTTCTTTAAATTTGTATACTCCTTCCGCTGCGCGTCTTGTAATAAAAAAACTAAGTACAACGGCACCGATAAACAATAGCAGCGATACACCAAACACAATTTTATACCCAAGTGATTCATACAAAGCGGAAATAACAAAGCCCGCTCCTAAAGGACCAATCATCCCTGCAAAAGAGTTTAAGATCCCTAAAAATCCGTTAAAAAAGTCTCTTGTATCAGGTTCTGTAATTTCAAAAGTTAGCACATTAAAAGCTAGCCAATAAAAGCCGTATCCTATACCCAGCAGTCCACCAAGCAATACTAAATACTCGGCTGCGTTAGCTCCACTGACTAATACAGCGATATAAAAAACAGCTAAAAAAGATACACCTAACCTTAAAACCACAACCCGGTCAATTCGTTTGGCCCATTTACCTGCTAAAATAAACGTAAGCGGCTGAAGCACCACTACCGCTAAATTATAAATAGCGAGATCCGAAAATTCGCCTGATTGTTTCCACAGATAAATGTTAACAAACGAATTGGAAATTGAAATAGCCAAGGCATAAAGACCGCCTATAATTAAAAGCAAAAGTAAATCTTTACTAACTTCTACATCTCCAACTACTTTTTTTAATAAAGGCATATCAAAAAACTCCTTTTCTCTTCTACACCTAGTGTGTGAAAAAGAAAAGGAGATATGTAAAAGAATTGGAAAACAAAAAAGCCAGTAAAGGTAATAATTACTTTACTGGCTCTTAAACACGTCTTTAGCTTATTTTGCAGCGTCGTAACGCTTAGCAACTTCGTCCCATTTTACAACATTAAAGAATGCTGAAATGTAATCTGGACGGCGGTTTTGGTAATTTAAGTAGTAAGCGTGCTCCCAAACGTCAAGACCAAGAATTGGCGTTTTGCCTTCCATTAATGGGCTATCTTGGTTTGGTGTGCTTGTTACTTCTAATTCGCCGTTGTTTACAACTAACCAAGCCCAGCCAGAACCGAAGCGARTTTTAGCTGCATTTGCAAATTCTTCTTTGAATTGATCAAAGCTGCCGAATTTGCTAGCGATAGCGTCTGCTAATTCACCAGTTGGAGCACCGCCGCCGTTAGGGCAAAGGATTGTCCAAAATAATGAGTGGTTCGCATGACCGCCACCGTTATTGCGTACTGCTGTACGGATATCTTCAGGAACAGCGTCTAAGTTTGAAATTAACTCTTCAATACTTTTGCTTTCTAAATCCGCTTTGCCTTCAACAGCAGCGTTTAGATTTGTAACATATGTGTTGTGATGTTTTGTGTGGTGAATATTCATTGTTTCTTTGTCGATATGTGGTTCCAGTGCATCGTATGCATAAGGTAGTTCTGGTAATTTGTAAGCCATGAATAATTCCTCCTTCAAAATATGTAAGCATTTTGGCGCAAAAGCACCATATACGTTTAGATTAGCAAATTTACCCTACTGTTTCAAATAAAAAGTTCCTAATCCATGATTTATATTTACCTAATTCCCATTCGCTATTCTTTTAAACATAAAAAAAGCTTCTTTTTCTCAAAAGAAGCTTTGAATAGACAATAGTATGGC
>NZ_JBFULJ010000094.1:0-9861 GCF_056400385.1 Priestia sp. P5_B4 | reverse complement strand
GAGATTATCGACCCTAGAATTACTCTCTCCACTTTAGCTCTTGCTCAGCTAGTTGCTACCCATCATCATGAATTAAAAAGCGAATTTTTATTTCATCCACTTACGCAACGTGCTTACTATCAAGGGAATAAAATCTTTCTTAAACGAATGTGGAAAGATATCAAGGCCAATCTTATGAAAACATCCAGCTATCCACATTATCAAAATGAACTATCTTTTCTATTTGAAATGATAGAAAAAGAAATTCCTTGTGATGAATCAAATGATATTCGGCGGAATTGGAATGTAAAGATTTCTAAAGAAATCTATGACCGCGGACATATTATTCAAATCCCCAAAAAACTCCGTTTAAAATACGGCCTCAAAGAGGGGCAGTCTACGATTGTTAGTGCAGGAAAGGCAATATCAACTGCAACTGTTCATTCTTATCCTTTTTCATTTCGCCATCCAAATATGGTTCAACTCTCTAAATCTCTCCGTGATAAATTATCTCTCCCGAAAGATTGGTGCCCCAAGCTATCAGCTTCAGAAGGCATCATAACTTTAGGTCCTATCATTGGCATTCTTGCTAACCGTCCTTTTGAAAGACAAACAACCTATTTCCATCATCTATGTCGCTTAGCAACTGAAAAGCGAATGCTTGTATATGTGTTTGAACCCGAAGATATTGATTGGGAGAAAAAATTGGTTAAAGGAACAACTATTAACGGTGAAGGGCTTTATCCTTTTCCTGCTGTTATTTATGACCGTTATTTCATAGATGGCAGAAAGAATATTTTAATAGATGAAGTAAGGGCAAAACTTCAGGCGGTTTATAAAATTCCTTTTGTTAATTCTTCAAATTTGTTTCAGCTCACGGGAGATAAGTGGGCAACATATGAACTTCTTATGAAAGAATATGAAGAATTTCTTCCAGAGTCACGTCTGGTACAAAATTCTGGTGACATTGCAGAAATGCTTGATAACTACGGAGAAGTCTATTTAAAACCGCTTGGCGGAGCCTTAAGTAAAGGAGTCATGCGTATCGTTCGCCGACCAACAGGGATCTTTTGGTTTGATCTTAATAAAAAAGAGCTGCATCAATTCAGTAATATGGAAGAATTATTTACTTTGCTCTCTCCTTTGATGAAAAACAATCCTTATCTTGTTCAGGAAGGAATTCGCAGAAAACAGCATAAAGATAAAAATTTAGAAATACGGGTTTATATGCAAAAAAATGAAAAGCAAATTTGGCTTCGAACGGGTATGGTTGCGCGTCTCACCGGTGAAGATGTGCTAACGGAAGATTCTGAAACGAATATGCGCCTCAGTAAAATATTAAACAGTTTATATCCTGATCCAACAGACAGAAGGCTCATTATAAACCAATTAGCTAAAGTATCTAAAAATATTGTTGCAACAGTAGAGGAGAAAGTGGGTCCTTTTGGGGAGCTAGCGGTAGATTTATGTATAGATCAGTACGGTTCCATAAAGTTACTTGAAATAAATGCAAAACCAGATAGTCTATTCTCACAAATTAGAGCCTACAAGCTGCGTACTTTGGCGGGGATTCGTCTGCTTAATTATGCGTCTTCACTGGCTGGTTACGAAGAAGAAAAGGAGGATTTAACATGAAGCACTTCACATTAAATGAAATCCTTAAACAAACGGGAGGAGACCTTTGTTATGGATCAGGAAATCCTGTTATTAAACATGCTATAAACTACGCTAAAAAGGATATAGAGGATCATACACTCATCTTTCATTTAGATAGAGAACCGATTAGAGGGAAGTATTGGAAAGAAAATCATTCAATTGTCGTTATAACAGATCACCCTGAGCTGTGCACGAACTTAGAGGGAAATATTATTCTTGTTAAAACAGCTCAATTAGAAGAGGCTTATTGGAAATTTATTGAATACTACCGAGGGCTCTTTGATCTTCCTGTTATTGGTGTTACAGGGACTTGTGGGAAAACGACCACGAAAGAGATGATCCGACAAATATTAATTGAAGATTATAAAGTGAAAGCTACGTGGATGAGTATGAATTCTATGTCTGTAAATCTACGTTATTTAACAGGTATTGATGATACGACAGAAGTAGCTGTTTTTGAAATGCCAGTCGCTTATCCGGGCTATTTAAAAGTTGCGTGTCGCTACTTTCAGCCACAAATACGAATTCTATTAAATATAGGCGTACACCATCTCGCTGATTGTGAAACACCTGAAGAATATATGAAAGCAAAAGCCGAAATTGTAGAAGGTTTAGATCCAAATAGAGGCATTTTGATTTTAAACGCAGATGATGAAAATATTAAGAGAGTGCTTGATGTTAGTCATCTGCAAAATGTTGTATATATAGGTAAAAATGATAGTTCCCAATTTCAAGCAAAGAATATTAAATATGCCAAGGGAGGAATGGCTTTCACTTTAAAGCACCAAGACAAAGAGTACGATGCCTTTATCCCTGGATATGGTGAACATAATGTGTATAATGCACTGGCCGCCATTGCTGCAGTATTTTATGTGGGCGTTGATATTTCCGTTGCCATACAAAGACTTAGCTTATTTGAACAAGTAGAAGAACATTTGGAATTTAAAAGAGGAATGAATGAATGTACGGTAATTAATGATACATGGAACTCTTCACCTTTATCGATGGCTACAGCTCTCGGAGTTCTTAGTGATATGTCAAAAGAGAAACAATCTATTGCTTTATTAGGTTACATGCCTCAGCTAGGAGAAGGACCTTATGCAATTAAACAATATGAAGATATGGGAAAAAAAGCAGCGGAATCAAAGATTGATATTTTAGTGGTAGTAGGAGAAGAAGCAAAAGCTATTGGGACAGGAGCTTTAAAATGTGGAATGGACCCTAATAAAGTCTATTTTTGCAAGACTGGTGATGAAGTATACAATGTGCTAGCGCCATATTTAAATGAAAATACAATAATTTTATTAAAAGTAACGCATCGTGTTATGACAAAACCTACTTTTAAAGAATTAAGAAATAAACTTATTCCAGACAACGAAGAGTAAAAGGAGGATAGACATGAAGAAGACTAAACAGCTAAGAGAGTTGATAGAAAGTAAACAGCTAGAGTTTATTATGGAGGCTCACAGTGCGCTATCTGCAAAGATTGTAGAAGAAGCAGGGTTCAAAGGGATATGGGCCAGCGGCCTGTCATTATCTGCAGCACTGGGTGTAAGAGATAATAACGAGGCTTCATGGACACAGGTATTAGACATCTTAGAGTTTATGAGTGACGCAACGTCCGTTCCAATTCTTCTTGATGGGGATACAGGCTATGGGAACTTTAATAATGCAAGAAGATTAGTTAAGAAATTGGAGCAGCGAGACATTCCAGGCGTATGTATTGAAGATAAATTGTTTCCAAAAACAAACTCATTTATTAAAGGTGAAGCACAGCCGCTTGCAGATATTAATGAATTTTGCGGCAAAATTAAAGCAATGAAAGATAGCCAAAATGACGAAGATTTTGTAGTGGTATCGCGTGTAGAAGCTTTTATTGCAGGGTGGGGGCTGAAGGAAGCTTTAAAGCGTGCAGAAGCTTATCGCCAAGCGGGAACCGACGCCGTTTTGATTCATAGTAAAAGGTCAGATATGACAGAGATTGAAGCTTTTATGAAAGAGTGGGGAAACAGGCTTCCAGTTATTATTGTTCCAACCAAATATTATTCGGTTCCAACTGATAAATTTAGTGATTTAGGAATTAGCTTGAGTATTTGGGCCAACCATAACTTAAGATCTTCCATTACAGCTATGCAAAAAACGTCCGCTCAGATTTATTGCGATAGAAGTTTGATTAATGTAGAAAAAAATGTCTCTCCGCTTGAGGAAGTTTTCCGTCTTCAAAAAGCTGAAGAGCTCGATATCGCAGAGAAACTTTATTTAAGCTCTGCCAATCATAGCACGAACGCTATGATTCTGTTAAAAGAATCAGCAAATGAAGCTTTGATAACTGAGCAGATAAATCAGTTAAAAAAAGTCGGCGTGACAAATAGTATAAAAGTAGGTTCCAACAAAGCTATGGAAGATAAGGCGTTTCCTAATAAAGGAGAATTATATCATCTCTATGCTGCAAGAGATAAGCTAGGAACGGCTACTTTAATAAGCGATAGTAACATCGTATATAAAACACATGTTTTTGAGGAGTTAATTCATGAAAGCGGTGATATCACGATCGTAGCAGGAGCTGATTATGAGTTAAAAGGGAATCAAACATCTTATGTAACTGCTAAACTTCCCTATTCTAAGCAGCTGTATTCCAAAACAGTAGACTTGATTCAAATGTCGTGCAATCCAAACTCTAACAACATTCACGGTGAATTCATTGGTCTTTGGAAAGTTTCTGGAAAAGGCACTGAGGTTGTAAAAAAAGCTTTGGAAGAATTGGCACAAAGAAAAGATTTTGCTCAGCTCACGTTTTCTGATTTCTTTAATTATATTAATCTAATTCACCCGGTTGCTGTTAAATATACGATGGGGTCATGGATAGATACCGAAACGTATACAAAGATTCAAAAAGATGGTGGGAGAAATGATTAGTACGTCCGTATTTGGAACTCAATTAAAAAAACTAGGTTTTCAATTTTATAGCGGGGTTCCTTGTTCCTATCTTAAACATCTTATTAACTACGCTATCAACGAATGTGAATATGTTTCAGCAGCAAACGAAGGAGAAGCGGTAGCGATTGCTGCTGGGGCATCAATTGCTGGCAACAAAGCAGTTGTTTTAATGCAGAACTCCGGATTAGCAAATGCTGTTTCCCCTTTAACCTCTCTTATTCATCCGTTTAAAATTCCTGTCCTTGGATTTGTCAGTTTTCGTGGAGAACCTGGATTTCCAGATGAACCGCAGCATGAATTAATGGGAGAAATTACTCCTTTCCTGCTAAATACAATGAAAATAAAATGGGAATATTTATCATCTGATTTTGCCGAAGTTAAAAAACAATTACAGCGGGCTAATCAAACTGTTGAAAATAATGAAAGCTACTTCTTTATTGTAAAAAAAGGAACGTTTGAGCCAGTTAAGCTCTTAGAAAAATCAATAAAAAAAGTTACTCCTAAAATGAAAAGTGAACAGATAACAACCGATGAGTTACCTTCAAGGTATGAGGCATTACGAGTAGTTAATTCATTAAAAGACAACGATACTATTCAATTGGCCGCTACAGGAAAAACAGGAAGAGAGCTTTACGAAATAGAAGACGCAAGAAATAATTTTTATATGGTTGGATCTATGGGGTGCGTTAGTTCCATTGGTTTAGGCTTAGCTTTGAGCAAAAATGAAAAGAACATCATTACAATTGATGGAGACGGAGCGTTGCTTATGCGCATGGGGAATCTAGCAACCAACGGATACTACTGTCCAGCAAATTTATTACACATTCTTTTAGACAATCAAACCCATGATTCTACAGGGGGGCAACATACGGTCTCTCATAACATTAATTTTGTAGATATTGCTTCTTCCTGTGGATATCAAAATTCCATTCATGTTCATAACTTACATGAGTTAGAGACGTATATCAAACAGTGGAAAAGTGATAAAAAATTAACGTTTTTATATCTTAAAATAGCGAAAGGATCTAAAAAGAACCTGGGGCGTCCTGAAATGAAGCCTTATGAAGTCAGAGAAAGACTGCAGGTGTTTTTAGATGATTAAAACAGCTGTTATTCTAGCTGCAGGGATGGGGAGCAGGATTCGTAAAAGAGCTGGAAACCGCCCTAAAGGTTTTTTGATGATTGATGAAAAATCGATTATTGAACATTCCATTTCCAAGTTAATAGAAGCAGGAGTCAAGACGATTTTTATTGGAACAGGATATATGAAAGAAGAATATGAAAAGCTAATGGTTAGATATCCTCAAATAAAATGTGTTTATAATTCTAGATACGAAACAACGGGAAGCCTGTTTACGCTGTATCAATTTAAAAATTATATTAAAGAAGATTTTTTACTATTGGAATCAGATGTAATTTATGAAAAGAATGCGTTGGAAACATTAGTAAACCATTTGAGATCAGACGTCATACTAGCGAGTAAATTGAACGGTGCTGGCGATGAAGTTTATATTGAAGCTGATGAAAATAATAACCTTAAGAATATGTCAAAACAAAAAGAAGAGTTGAATAGTATCTATGCAGAACTAGTTGGTTTAACCAAACTCTCTTATGCTACATTTCAGAGACTTTGTGATGAAGCAAATACGCTGTTCCAGTTTAATCAAACGATCGATTATGAATATGGCCTCGTTAAAATTTCCGAAAAAGCAAATGTGTATGTTCATAAACTGGATAATTTGGCATGGTGTGAAGTGGATGATGAAGATCACTGGGCAAGAGCAACTGCTATTGTTTATCCGATTATTAAAGCTCGAGAAGGTGTTACGCATACAGTTAAGAGAAATATACTCCTAAACCCCGGACCGGCAACTACAACAGATACCGTCAAATATGCTCAAATAGTGGAAGACATTTGCCCGAGAGAAAAAGAATTTGGAGAGACGATGGAATTTATCTCTGCTGAACTAACAAAATTTGTGGGGAATCCAGAAAAGTATACTACGGTATTATTCGGCGGATCTGGAACGGCGGCAGTGGAATCGATTTTAAGTTCAGTAATTGATAATGGTACGGTTGTTATTATCAATAATGGTCCATACGGTGAAAGAATGTGTAAAATCGCTGAAATTTATGGACTGAATTATTTAGAATATAAAAGCTCCGCCGAGCAGGCTATTGATATGAACGACTTAGAAATTTTTGTGAAAAAGATTTCAACGAACGTTTCTTATCTGGCGCTTGTTCACTGTGAAACTTCCACGGGACTTCTTAATGATATTGAAAAAATTGGGGAATTTTGTGCAGTGAAAAATGTCGAAATGATTGTGGATGCAATGAGTTCTTATGCAGCTGTTCCAATTGACATGCAAAAAATGAATATAAGCTATCTAGCCGCAAGTGCAAATAAGAACCTTCAAGGAATGGCAGGCGTGTCGTTTGTTATAGCAAATAAAGACCGGTTAGAAAAAACGGAGCAAATAAAGCCTCGTAACCTTTATCTTCATTTATATGATCAGTATCGATATTTCCAAATGAATAAACAATTGCGTTTTACTCCTCCTGTTCAGACTATGTACGCCTTAAAGCAGGCAATTATAGAAACTCAGTGGGAAGGAATTGAGAAACGATATGAACGCTACTCAAAATCATGGACTACTTTAACGGATGGAATTACTCGGCTTGGGTTAACCTATTTGGTTCCTGAAACGCATCATTCTAAAATTATTACCTCTATCCTCGAGCCTTCCGATAAAAAGTATAATTTTGATATTATGCATGATTTTTTTTATAAACAAGGATTCACCATTTATCCTGGTAAAATTGATAAATTAGAAACGTTTCGAATAGCAAATATTGGTGATATCACATATAGAGATATAGAAAGATTTCTTCATCTTCTTGAACAATATCTTAACGGGCTAAAAGGAGAGTGAGAAAAAGTTGAATCAAAAATTAGCTGTAGCAGTTATGGTGGTAAATCAAGATCATCACGTGCTTCTAGTCAAGAACCATAGACGGGGATGGGAATTTCCAGGCGGTTTTGTTGAAGCAGGTGAATCAATAAAAGATGCGGGGATACGAGAAGTTAAAGAAGAATCTGGAATTGTTATTGAAGTGACCAACTTTCTAGGAGTAGAACAAGATGTTAAACGAGCTACTACTGTTATTTTATTAAAGGGAAAAGCGATTAGCGGGGAAATTTCTGTCTCCAATGAAACGCAGGATGTGGGATATTTTACGTTAGAAGAAGCAAAAAATATAATTAAATTAGATAACTTTAAGGATCGAATGGCTAGATGTCTAAAAGAGACTGAAATACCATTTTTCTATGTTTTAAAAGACACAGGCTCTTTTTACGTATAGGCGGAAGGTTTCTGTGTTGTGCTAGAAATGAAGCCTGAACGCGATTAAATAAAAAACGCTCATCGTCATGCATAACGATGAGCGTTTTTTTATCAGTAAAAGTATCGTTGTTTATTCAGCCGTCGCAATTTCTTCTTCTACATCATGGTCTTCTAAATTAGCATTTAAAAATTCACTTGTTTCCGATAAATTGAGATTTAATTTCGTTTTTTTGCAGATTTGAATTGTAACATCTTGAACAGAGACATCTAAAACATGTCCCCCTTCTTTTTTATATTCATCAATAAAGTGCAGGTGGTAGCCGGGAACACCGATGCCTGAAGAATATTCTGGCGTATAAAAACCTGCTAGTGTTCCATTTACATCTGAAGATGTAAATGTAGGCTGATCAGCAGCCGCATCTACCATAGAAGGATAGGGCTTCTCTTGCTTTGCAACCGTGCGCGTTTTTACTTCTTTAAACTTTCCGTCAATGCGAACTGCATAGAATAAATTCGGGCTAGGAATAAGCTCGTTCATTAAGGTTTCTAGTTGTTCACGATTCATTTCCTTTTCTACACGATAAGAGATATCTTCATAAAAGGTTGTCATAATGGCAAAAGGTGTTTTTGCATCTTCGCCAATAGGCGCGGCTTTCCCATCAGCAATATGATAAAATTCTCCGTCAAAGGCAATCATTTCACCGTCCAATTGATTAAACGTACCGATGCCGAAATCACCTTTCTTAGCTAAATCCTTGTATGTGACAATACCGTCAAATACTCCGTCTAATAAAGCGATCATGGTAGAAGTTTGGTGAATCGTTAATTTTTCTTTATTGCTCATTCTTTACCAGTCCTTTCAGTTAATTTGATCTGGCAGTAGCTGTGTATTTAATTTTTCATTATCTTTATAATCTACAGGAACATCGATGATAACTGGGCCTTGTTCACGAAAAGCGCTTGCTAGAGTGTCCGAAAATTCTTCTGGTGAGTTAACTCTAAATCCTTTGGCACCAAAACTTTCAGCAAGCGTAACAAAGTCTACACTGCCAAACTCTACTGCAGATTTTCGGCCATATTTAATCTGCTGTTGAAAGCCAACCATATCGTAGGTTTGATCGTTCCAGATAATGTGAACAATTGGTAAGTTTAATCGAACGGCTGTCTCGAGCTCCATAGCTGAAAATAAAAACCCGCCGTCTCCAGACATGGACAGAACTTTTTTATGGGGGCGAACGAGTGTAGCTGAAATAGCCCAAGGCAAAGCAACACCTAGTGTCTGCATACCGTTGCTGAATAGTAAATGCTGAGGTTCATAGGAACGAAAATAACGAGCCATCCATATGTAATGCGAACCAACGTCACATGTGATGGTAGTATCATCTTCAACAAAGTTCTGCAGAGCTTCAATTAATTGTAGGGGATGAAGGTAAGTGTCATTAGAAAACTCGTACTGATCGTCAGGTTGTTCAAGTTTACTTTTTAGCGTTTTTAAAAAAGAAGCACTTTCTTTTGAACGTATTAAATGTGGGAGTTTATCCGCTAATATGTCAATTGTGCTTGGAATATCCCCTACTAACTCAATTTCCGGCTGATAATGGTGATCAGCTTGTGCTTGTAAATCATCTAAATGAATAATGCTTCTTTGACTTTCTGAGTTCCAAAGAGAAGGAGGATATTCAACTGGGTCATATCCGATTGTTAAGA
The DNA here is from genome assembly GCF_056400385.1 of Priestia sp. P5_B4. Taxonomy (NCBI): domain Bacteria; kingdom Bacillati; phylum Bacillota; class Bacilli; order Caryophanales; family Bacillaceae; genus Priestia; species Priestia sp. P5_B4. Next base: position 235 of record NZ_JBFULJ010000094.1, on the reverse strand, counting down.
CGACGTCAGCATGCTTCAATAAGACGTCTCCAGGCTGATTGCGAAAAAGACCTACTCGCCCAAAAAAGTGAGTTTCAAGCTCTCTTGAAACAGCTCCCGCACCTTGGAACGTTTCCACCACAGGAAGGTCATGTTCTGCTATAAGCTGACGGATTGATTCCACTGCTTTAGATTTACTTGCTCTCATACCTAAAAGCAAGACAGGTAGTTTTGCTGTGCGAATAGTGTGTATAGC
>NZ_JBFULJ010000093.1:0-9948 GCF_056400385.1 Priestia sp. P5_B4 | reverse complement strand
GGCTTACTGCCTCAATATCAATTAATTGTTTTGCAATTTCTTTTCGTAGTTTTGTCATCGCGTAATACAGCTGACGCGCTTTTTCCAGCTCATATGTAAAGATAGACACAACTCCAAGCACTTCACACCCCTGCGCTTTTAATGCATCGACTGCGGTAAACACACTTCCTCCAGTTGAAATCAAATCTTCAATCACAACTACTTTTTGACCTTTTGTTACTTTTCCTTCGATTTGATTTCCTTGGCCATGTTCTTTTGCTTTGCTTCGCACATAGCACATTGGAAGCTCTAGCGCTTCACTTACCCATGCTGCATGAGGGATACCAGCTGTAGCGGTACCGGCAATCACTTCTGCATTGGCAAAATACGTTTTAATTAAATGCTGCAGACCTTTTGCAATTTCTTTTCGCACTTTCGGGTAGCTAAGCGTTAGACGGTTGTCACAATAAATAGGTGACTTAATTCCAGAGGCCCACGTAAACGGCTCGTTTGGTTGAAGGCTTACTGCCTCAATATCAATTAATTGTTTTGCAATTTCTTTTCGTAGTTTTGTCATCGCGTAATACGCTCCCCTTTCCACTGCTGTAACATCTCATAATATGCTTTAAGCGGGTCTTTTGCTTTAGTAATAGAACGTCCAACGACAATGGCACTTGAGCCATATTCTCTCGCTAGCTGAGGTGTTGCCACACGGACTTGGTCATCTACTGAATCTGTGCCCATACGAATACCCGGCGTTACGGTCAAAAAGTCCTCTCCCGCTGCTTTTCGAATCGAAGGGACTTCATGAGTAGAACATACAACGCCGTCAAGTCCGCTTTTTTTAGCAAGCGCTGCATAATGCGTAACCACTTCTTGCATCGAATGTGTAATGAGCTGTTGCTCTTTTAGCATTTCATCAGATGTACTCGTTAGCTGAGTAACCGCAATACAATCCGGGCGCTTTTTGCCGGCAGCGGTTCCTAAGTCAAGTCCTTCAACGGCTGCTTGCATCATGTTCATTCCGCCCGCTGCGTGAACGTTAACCAAATCCACTTCAAGAGAAGCTAAAGACTTCATCCCTTGCTTTACTGTATTGGGAATATCATGAAGCTTTAAGTCTAAAAAGATTTGGTGGTTTTGCTCTTTTAATGCAGAAATAATGGATAACCCTTCTTTATAAAACAGTTCCATGCCTACTTTCACAAACAATGACTCTTGTTGAAAAGGCATTAAAAACTGCTGTACATCGTTAATTGATGAAAAATCAAGAGCAATGATTAACGGTTGCTTCACGCTTTTTCCAGCTCCTTCCAATACATTCTGAAACATGCTCGTATCCTAATGATGTTAATAGCCTTGGCAGTTCGTCAATGATGGTTGGACATACATACGGGTCAACAAAGTTTGCTGTACCAACCGCCACTGCACTTGCACCTGCATATAGGAACTCGAGTGCATCTTCAGCAGTTGTCACTCCGCCCATACCGATAATTGGAATGTTCACTTTTTGACTCACTTCATATACCATTCGAATCGCTACCGGTTTAACAGATGGGCCTGACAGTCCGCCTGTGCCGTTCGCTAAAACCGGCTGAGCTGTTTTCAAATCCAGACGCATCCCGAGAAGCGTATTGATCATCGTTAAGCCATCCGCACCGGCTTCTTCAACAGCCATTGCCATGTCTACAATATTGGATACGTTTGGTGATAGTTTAACATAAACTGGAACATTTGAAACATCTTTTACTGCTTTCGTTAAACGAGCAGCAATGACAGGATCTACGCCAAACGCAATTCCGCCTTCTTTTACGTTAGGACATGAAATATTCAATTCAAGTGCTTTTACATTTGATACGGTTGAAATTTCTTTTGCCACGTGCACATATTCTTCAATTGAAGCACCGGCTACGTTCGCGATAATCGGCACATCATATTGCTGAAGCCAAACGAGCTCTTCGTTCATTACTTTTTCTAACCCAGGATTTTGTAATCCAATCGCATTTAACATTCCTGCAGATGTTTCCGCTACGCGAGGAGTTGGATTGCCAAAACGAGTGTCCGCAGTAGTCGCTTTAATCATAATGGCTCCAATTGCATCAAGTGAATAAAATTGAGCATACTCACGCCCAAATCCAAAACAGCCGGATGCGGGCATAATTGGATTTTTCAAATCTAATCCTGGCAATGTCGTTTTTAGCATACTCATAGAAGCACCTCCCCTGCTTGAAAGACGGGACCGTCGCTGCAGATTTTTTTATACGCCGTAGAATCTTCACTTTCTCTGCATACACATGCAAAACAAGCACCGATTCCACAACCCATTCTTTCTTCTAAAGAAATGTAAAGCGGCTTGTTTGTATAATTATTTTCTAGTGCTTTTAACATCGGAGTTGGACCGCATGAAAACATAACGTCATATGAAAACTGCTGCTCGTCAATCACTGTTGTTACAAAACCTTTTGTTCCGTAAGAGCCGTCTACCGTTGCAATATATGTTTCTCCTAAAGCTAAAAACTCTCGCTCGTAAAATACGTCTGCTTTTGATTGAAAGCCTAAGACGTGAATAACCTGCACGCCTTTTTCACGAAGTCTTTTTGAAAGCTCATAGAGCGGAGGCACTCCAATGCCTCCCCCTACTAATAAAGCCGTTTGACCTGAATCTATCGCTTCCAATGGAAAACCGTGGCCAAGCGGACCTAACACGTCGATCGACTGTCCGGCTTGTTTTTCGGCAAGCAGCGATGTTCCCGCCCCTTCTGAACGGTAAATCATCGTAAATTGTTCGTGCGTTTGGTCAATTTCTGCAATACTAATTGGTCTGCGAAGCAGCGGCAAATAGTCGTTGTTGACGCGGATATGCACAAACTGCCCCGGCTCATTCATGAAACGAACAAGCTCGCCTTGAAGGGTTAATTCATATACATTGTGTGTTAACGGTCGCTGACTGACGACTTGCATCATTTCATGTTTGATCATACGGTTGTCACCTCTTTAGTTGGACGAACTTTTTTCATTGGTGTTGTATGGAAGCTGATCGTTTCAAGCACTCGTAAAATCGCTTCTGCTGTATCAAGTGATGTTAAGCAAGGTACACCATTTTCAACTGCTTCACGGCGAATTTTAAATCCGTCACGCGCAGGCTGTTTTCCTTTTGTTAGCGTGTTGATGACAAGCTGCGCTTCACCTTTTCGTATCACATCTAAAAGATTGTGATCTTCATGATGAATTTTATTTACTACTTTTACGCGAATGTCTTCTTTTGTAAACGTTGAAGCTGTTCCTTCCGTTGCAATCACCTGGTAGCCGATGTTAGCAAAACGCTTCGCAAGCGCTGTTGCCTCTTCTTTGTCTTTATCCGCTACTGTCATAAGTACTGAACCGTACGGCTTAATGGACATACCTGACGCAATTAGTCCTTTATATAATGCTTTTTCGTACGTTGAATCTTGCCCCATTACTTCTCCAGTAGATTTCATTTCAGGTCCAAGCGTAATATCTACGMGACGCAGCTTTGCAAATGAGAAGACCGGCACTTTTACGTAGACACCTTTTTCTTCAGGGTGCATGCCTGATTCATAACCAAGCTCTCGCAAACTTGTTCCTAAAATAACTTTTGTTGCGACATTCGCCATCGGAATACGCGTAATTTTACTTAAGAACGGCACCGTACGGCTTGAACGAGGATTTACTTCAAGAACAAACACTTCTCCTTTTGATAAGACGAACTGAATGTTGAGCAGTCCAATAATGTTTAAGCCTTTTGCAATACGTGTTGTGTAATCAATGATTGTATCTTTTACATCCTGTGACAGAGTTTGCGGTGGATATACAGCAATGGAGTCACCTGAGTGTACACCGGCGCGCTCTACATGTTCCATAATCCCTGGAATAACCACTGTTTCACCGTCTGAAATGGCATCGACTTCAATTTCTTTTCCAGTTAAGTAGCGGTCGATTAACACAGGGTGATCAGCGTGTACTTTTACCGCGTGTTTCATATAGTGAAGCAGTTCTTCTTCTTTATATACAATTTCCATTGCGCGTCCGCCTAGTACATATGAAGGTCGTACAAGCACCGGATAACCAATTTCTTTTGCCACAACCACTGCTTCTTCTACGGATGTAACCGTCTTTCCAAGCGGCTGAGGTACTTCTAAACGTGCTAGCGTCGCTTCGAATTTTTTACGATCTTCCGCTGCGTCTAAGCTTTCAAGCGACGTTCCTAAAATCTTGACCCCTCTTGCTTCTAGCTCGTCTGCTAAGTTGATTGCTGTTTGACCACCGAACTGTACAACCACACCTTCTGGTTTTTCTAAATCGATGATATGCATCACATCTTCAATCGTCAGCGGCTCGAAGTATAATTTATCTGAAATACTGAAGTCAGTTGATACTGTTTCTGGATTGTTATTGACAATAATCGCCTCGTATCCAGCTTCTTTAATCGCCCACACGGAGTGAACTGTTGCATAGTCAAACTCAATTCCTTGCCCGATGCGGATTGGTCCTGACCCTAACACTACAACGCTTTTACGATCTGTAACAATCGATTCGTTTTCATCTTCAAACGTGCCGTAGAAATATGGTGTTGTAGATTCAAATTCAGCTGCACATGTATCTACCGTTTTGTACACTGGCATCACGCCATTTTGTTTGCGGAAGTCATATACTTCACGCTCTGTTTGATTCCATAGCTTAGCAATCGTGCAGTCTGCAAATCCCATTTCTTTTGCTTCCTGTAAAACTTCTACGTTATGAATCTCTTCTTTTAACACATTTTCAAAAGCAATCACTTTTTCAAGTTTTACTAAGAAGAAGAGATCGATTTTGCTCCACTCGTGAATTTGCTGAATCGTTACGCCACGGCGAATCGCTTCTGCGATGTAGAATAATCGCTCATCACCAGCTTTGCGAATACGTTTTTCAATAATTGCATCATCAAATTCATGCGCATCTTTCAGCTCTAAGTGATGAACGTTTGACTCTAGTGAGCGTACGGCTTTTAAAATTGACTCTTCGAACGTGCGGCCAATTGCCATTACTTCACCTGTTGCTTTCATCTGTGTACCTAGTTTACGATTAGCTGATTCAAATTTATCAAACGGCCAGCGTGGAATTTTAGATACGATGTAATCTAGTGCCGGTTCGAAACATGCGTATGTCTTCCCAGTTACCGGGTTCATCATTTCATCTAATGTTAAGCCTACCGCAATTTTTGCTGCTAATTTTGCAATTGGATACCCTGTTGCTTTTGATGCTAAAGCCGATGAGCGGCTTACGCGAGGGTTTACTTCAATTACGTAATACTGGAAGCTTTCTGGATCTAGTGCTAGCTGAACGTTACATCCGCCTTCGATTTTAAGCGCTCGGATAATTGTTAGTGACGCATTTCTAAGCAGCTGATACTCACGGTCGCTTAGCGTTTGGCTTGGTGCTACAACAATTGAATCTCCCGTATGAATACCGACCGGATCAAAGTTTTCCATATTACATACTACAATCGCATTATCGTTTGCATCGCGCATTACTTCATATTCAATTTCTTTAAAGCCTGCAATGCTTTTCTCAAGTAAGCACTGTGTTACAGGACTGTGTTTTAATCCACTTGTTACAATTTCAATCAACTCTTGCTCGTTGTTACAAATTCCGCCTCCCGTACCGCCAAGCGTATAAGCAGGACGCACGATTACCGGATAGTTTACTTGTTCAACAAACGCATACGCTTCGTCTAGCGAATGAATGATTTCACTTGCTGGGACAGGCTGATTTAGTTCATTCATTAGTGAACGGAACTGCTCACGGTCTTCAGCTTGTTCAATCGCCGATAATTTTGTCCCGAGAATTTCTACATTAAATTCTTCTAAAATACCCGTTTCGTGTAATTCTACCGCTAAGTTCAATCCCGTTTGACCGCCAAGCGTTGGAAGCAGTGCATCAGGGCGTTCTTTACGAATAATTGAGCTTACAAATTCAACCGTTAGAGGTTCAATATATACTTTATCTGCCATTTCTGAGTCTGTCATGATTGTTGCAGGATTGGAATTCACAAGAATAACTTTGTATCCTTCTTCTTTTAGCGCAATACACGCTTGCGCTCCTGCATAGTCAAACTCTGCCGCCTGTCCGATGACGATTGGTCCTGATCCGATTACGAGAATTGTGTTAATATCTTGACGTTTTGGCATTAGCAATTACCTACTTTCTGATTGTTTTTCATAAGATTCATAAATTCGTTGAACAATCCGTTTGCATCTTCAGGTCCCGGTGATGCTTCAGGGTGATATTGAACCGTAAATGCCGGATATTCTTTATGCTTTACTCCTTCAACTGTTCCATCGTTAAGCGCAACGTGCGTCACTTCTAATGGCGTGTTGACAAGAGATGGCTCACATACTGTATAGCCGTGGTTTTGAGATGTAAGAGCTACTTTATTGGTTTTTAGATCCTTTACAGGATGGTTGGATCCACGATGACCAAATTTCATTTTTTCTGTATCTGCTCCGCATGCTAGCGCAAACAGCTGATGTCCTAAACAAATTCCGAAAAGAGGAACCTTTCCTAAAACCCCTTGAATCATCTCGATTGCTTCAGGTACGTCTTTTGGGTCTCCAGGTCCGTTGCTCAACATGATGCCATCTGGATTTAATTGAAGAATTTCTTGCGCAGTTACGTTATAAGGAACCACAATCACGTCGCATTGACGAGCTGTTAATTCACGTAAAATTCCGTGTTTCATTCCAAAGTCAACGAGTACCACTTTTTTACCTCTGCCTGGGCTTGGATAAGGCTTCACTGTTGATACTTTTTTAACTGAATCAGTCGGAAGTTCATGATTTTGAAGCTGTGCTACCACTTCTTCTACATTGACTTCCATGTTACACACGCGTCCGCGAAGCGCACCGTGCTGACGAATTTTTCTCGTTAATTTTCTCGTGTCGATTCCAGCTAATCCTGGAATATCTTTTTGTTTTAAAAATTCATCTACTGATAGTTCGCTTCTGAAGTTTGAAGGAGCATCACAAATTTCTTTTACAATCAAACCGTGTACAGCTGGTTCAATCGACTCAAAGTCATCGCGGTTAATACCGTAGTTTCCGATTAAAGGATATGTTAATGTCACAATTTGTGCACAGTATGATGGATCAGATAGGATTTCTTGATATCCTGTCATTCCCGTGTTGAAAACAACTTCTCCTGTCATTTCTTTGTCGCTGCCGAATCCTTTTCCGATAAATACTGTTCCATCTTCTAAAATTAGTTGACGTTGCATGCTTTAACATCCTCCCATACTCGTTTACCTTCTACTAATGTCATTACCGGCCAACCTTTGCATACCCAGTTAGCAAACGGCGTATTTTTACCTTTTGATACAAATTCTTCTGGATTAATTGCTTTTTCCGTTTCAAGATCAATGATAGTTAAATCTGCTGTTTTCCCTACTTCGATGGTGCCATAGGGAAGGTTGAACGTGTCAGCAGGCTTGTTTGTTAAATATGATACTAGCTGCTCTAGCGTCATTACTTCTTTTAATACTAAGTTTGTATAAAGAAGCGGGAAAGCTGTTTCAAGTCCCACAATCCCAAACGGCGCAAGCTCCATGCCTTCTGCTTTTTCGTCCGCTGTGTGCGGTGCATGATCAGTGGCGATAAAATCAAGCGTTCCGTCTAATAAAGCTTCAATTAATGCCTGTTGATCATCTTTTCCTCGAAGCGGCGGATTCATTTTAAAGTTTGAATCAAGCCCAGGGATGTCTTCCTCATTTAGCAGTAAATGATGAGGCGTTACTTCTGCGGTTACGCGAATGCCTGCTTTTTTTGCATCCCGAATGGCGCGAATGGATTCTTTTGTACTTACGTGACACACATGGTAGTGACAGTTTGCTGCTTCAGCAAGCAGTACATCTCGTGCAATTTGAACGGCTTCACAGATAGAAGGAATACCGTTTAGTCCATGTTCTTTTGCAAATTTTCCGTCGTGGACGCAGCCTTTGTTGATTAAATCATTATCTTCACAGTGTGCAACGATTGCTTTATTTAATGAAGCGGCTTTCTTCATCGCTTCTAGCATCATTCCTGTTGACTGAACGCCTACTCCATCATCTGTAAAAGCAAATGCGCCCGCTTCTTTTAAGCCTTCAAAGTCCGTTAGTTCTTTTCCTAATTGGCGAGTGGTAATCGATGCGTATGGCAATACGCGAACATGTGCTGTTTCTTCAATACGCTTGTTTACCCACTCCATTTGTTCAACCGTATCCGGAACCGGACGCGTGTTTGGCATTGCAGCAATTGCTGTAAAACCGCCCTTTGCCGCTGCTAGAGTACCCGTTTCAATCGTTTCTTTCTTTTCTCCCCCTGGCTCGCGCAAGTGAACGTGGACATCGATTAAACCCGGTGATAAGAAGTTCCCGCCTGCATCAATGACTTCTTCATTCTCCACGTCGATGTGTGAAGCTATTTCAGCAATTACACCATTTTCAATTTTCAGTTCGACTTGTTCAATTTTTCCTTCATTTAACCATGTAGCATTTTTGATAATTGTTGTCATTATTAAGTCCCCTTTCAATTGGTTGTAGCGCTCTTGCTAATACTGCCATGCGAATGTACACGCCATTTTGCATTTGTTTAAAAATTCTTGATCGTTCACATTCAACGAGCTCATCTGCAATTTCCACTCCTCTGTTTACAGGAGCTGGATGAAGGATAATGCTATGTGATTTCATTTTCCGCTCTCGTTCAACGGTTAATCCGAAGCGACTGTGGTAGTTTTGTGCAAGCTCTGAAGTGTTCTCTTCATGCCTTTCAAATTGAATACGCAGCAGCATCACAACATCGACCGTTTCGATTGCTTCATCGATATCAAGATATGTACCGTGTCTGTTCTCTTCATCTTTCCATTCTTCAGGTCCCGCAAAATATACGGTCGCCCCTAGTTTTGTCAGCATTTCAGCATTCGATCTCGCTACGCGGCTATGTCGCAAATCTCCGACTATTGCGACTTTTAATCCTTTAAACGAGCCGAACTCTTGGCGAATCGTCAGTAGATCAAGCAGACACTGAGTTGGATGCTGACCGCATCCGTCTCCTGCATTAATGATGGGAATCGATACTTTTTCCTGCAGTGCTTCATAATAACGATCTTGCGGGTGGCGAATAACAACTGATTGAACGCCGATTGAAGCTAATGTTTCAATCGTGTCATAAAGCGTTTCTCCTTTTTGGACGCTTGAAGTTGTTACTTCAAACGGAATTGTTGTTAATCCTAGCTGCTGTTCTGCCATTTCAAAGCTGCATCGAGTACGCGTGCTCGCTTCAAAAAATAAGTTGGCAACAAACATTTTCTCTTCCGGTTTCCATCCTTGTTTATTCGTTCGATAGTTTTCAGCGCTGTCTAAAATCTCTAGAATTTCATTTGTTTCTAGTGTTGAGACTGTCACTAAATGTTTCATATCGATTCCCTCCATTTTTGCTTTCCTCGCATTTCTTTATAAAAAACACCCTTTCTAACTTAGAAAGGGTGTAAGAAAACAAGCTTCGTCTATAACGCGCTTTTCACACACCCTTAGAAACCTCTCTGGATTTCAATTAAAAGGCGTTCTATGAAATTTTTCGTGCTGACGTTTCTTGAACGTTTTCTGCTTCTTTTATCTTCTCTTTCGGCAGAACTAGATTCAGCAGAACTCCCATGATAGCAGACAGTGCCATGCTATCAACCTTTACATGTTCTGAGATATCTAAGTGTGCTCCTCCGATTCCTAACACTAAGATAATCGAAGCAATCATTAAGTTTCGTTTTGATCCAAGGTCTACCTTTGCATCCACCATCATGCGCAAGCCTGATGAAGCAATGATTCCGAATAAGAGAATTGAAATCCCGCCCATGACCGGCGTTGGTATACTTGAAATGAGAGCGTTGATTTTGCCGACAAACCCGAACAAAATCGCGAAGACTGCTGCTCCTGCTATCACA
>NZ_JBFULJ010000092.1:0-10328 GCF_056400385.1 Priestia sp. P5_B4 | reverse complement strand
GATGACTGTTTAAGTGAAAAGAACCGCTGAAARAATGATGGGTCACCTTTTTCTGGCTTTTGACTCATTTCGTGTCTCCCTCCTCCATATTCACAACAACTTGGCCTTGTTTTACATCCCATTTTGCTGCTAAATAGTTGGATAATTTCTTGGATTCTGTTGGTTTGTTTGTTTCGATCGGTGTGGAGGTATCAATAGAAATAACTTTCACAGCTGAAACAACCTCGGAATCATCCGATGCTTTTTTACTTACGGCAACTGAAATGGATTTAATATTATCAGCGGTAGGTTCGTCGTTCGGCTTTTTTGTTTCAATGTGAATTCGATCAATTGCTACACCATACTGATCCATCAACTCCTCTTTTACATCTGCCTCCATTTGGACAGCCATTTGTTCTAAAATATATGCACGTTGTGAAGCTTGTATTTCTTTTTTCTGATTTTCTAGTGAATTTTCTACCTGCTGATCGGATCGAATAGATGATAAGCTAAGTGATTTCAGCATTTGATTAACATCCACTTTGAAAATTTGAAAAACGGGTGTAATAATAATCAGCATTAAAAGAAGTCCAACCACCAGCTTTGTATATTTTTGAAAACTAGAATTGGGCAATAGTAAATTAATAATGGTAGCTAATAAGATAAAAAGAACGATATTAGTAATCCACGTCGTTAAGGCCTGCAATTTCTTCACCTCACCATCATTGTGACGTTGCTCGCTGTAATGATGACCGTTAAACATAAGAAAAACATAAGCGAGACAACCGCAAGCGCCGCAAAAATATAGATGACGCTTTTACTGATAATGCTCAAGCAGGAAATAACCGGTCCTCCTCCAATGGGTTGAAGAAGAGCTGCTGCTAGCTTATAGATAAAAGCAAGCGTTAACACTTTAATAGCCGGAAACGCGACGATTAACAGTAAGACTGCTACTCCAGCAATCCCTACTGAATTCTTTAATAGAAGCGAGGCACTGATGACTGTATCAGCCGCATCTGTGAACACACGCCCTACAACAGGTATAAAGTTCCCTGTGACAAACTTTGCCGTTCGAATTGTAATACCGTCGGCAACAGCTGAGGTAGCCCCTTGAACGGACAGCACTCCTAAAAAAACAGTTAGGAATATTCCGAGCACGCCAATGCTTATATTTCTCAACAGCTGAGCAAGCTGTGTAACCTTATGTTCATCTGAAATCGTACTCACAATGCTAAGCAGTGCTGAAAGAAAAAGCAGCGGCATCACTACGTATTGAATAAGCAAACCGCTTGTGTTCATTAAAAACAAAATCATCGGATGAAAAAAGGCTGCCGATACAACTCCTCCTGATGATGCCATTAAGGCAAGCAGCAGCGGCACCAGAGCTAAAATGAATTTGGTCATGGTCTCAATCGCTCCCGTTGCATAAGAGATAGCAATTTGAAAACTATTAAGAGCAATGATAATCAAAACCATATATACAAGCGCATACGCTACTTTACTTACGGTTTGCTGATTAAACGCACTTTGGAGTGTTTGTAAAAACACGCTAAAAACCGTTAGCATAATGAGTGTACCGAGGAGTTTTCCATTCGCTAATACTTCATGAAATAAAAACTTTACAAGACCTCCTAGCCATTCTTTAAGAGAGAACTCTTTTTCTCCTTTTAAAAAATCGACTAAACTTCCCTTCTGACTCTCCGGTAAAAAGCCGCCGTATTGGGTAATAATATCGTCCCAAAACTGTTTGACTTCATCGATACCGAGCTTATCAATTTGTTCATTGACAAGTTCTTGCTGCTTCGGGGGTTCGGAAGCTTGTACATTTTCTGGAAAGAAAAAAAAGAGGAACAAAAGAAGAGCGAGTATATTAACTTTAAACGTCCACCGCTTCATTTCGTCACCTCATATTAAGTAAAATTAATTGGGCAGCATTGAAATAATCGTTTCAATAATGACCGTTAAAATAGGAATTGCCATGGAGAGAATCAGCACTTTTCCACCTAATTCAATTTTAGAAGCAATGGCACCTTGCCCTGCATCTTTCGTAATTTGAGCACCAAATTCGGCGATATAGGCGATACCAATAATTTTCAAAATAGTTTCCACATAAATCATGTTAACGTGGGCATTAATCGACAGCCGCTCGACCATCTTAATAATTTCGTAGATTTGATCAATTAAAAAAAGAAAGATCACGGATCCCACGAATACAACAAGTAAAAAAGCAATAGGTGATTTATGTTCTTTTAAAATAAGAGCCAAAAACGTAGCTACTAACCCTAAGCCCACAATTTGAAGCATTTCAATGGCAACTCACCCCTCTACCCTTGAAATAAAAAAACCGATTTGATTTTTTGAAATAAGTCCTCTACAATCGAAGCAACCATAAATAAAATATAAATAAAACCGATGAGGGTAACCCAGTTCGCGTAATCTTTTTTTCCCATCTGTTCGAGTACGGTGACTAAAAAAGCTACGACGATACCAATCCCAGCAATCTGAAAAATGGTGTTCATATCAATTCCCACATTCAATCCTCCTCTATCGCTACATCAATAGAATGACCAGTAGCAATCCAGATAGAAAGCCTAAACTTTTAACCATTTTTTCATAGCGATTCTGCTTATCAACTGCATCTTGTTCTTCGCGTTCAAGATGATTCAGCGTCAGTAAGATATRCTTTTGCTGCGAATAACGATCATGCTGACCAAGCGTTTCACCAAATTGTTTTAAGATTTCTAGTTCTCCCGTTTTAAGTGCGGTTTGTTTCCAAAATTGGTCCAACGTCTTTTCCCAAGCTTCCTTGACACTTTCAGTACCTTCTTTTAATTTCATTGAAAACTCATTAAATAAAGAAGCCAAAGGATTAGGAAGCTGTAGAGATAACAAATGAGCAACTTCTTGAAGAGGCCGATTGCTGTACATAATTTCTGCTTCTAACGACCTCAGAGCCGTTTTTAATTGCCTGAGCTGCCTAGGTCTTGCACTAAGCTGCTTTGCAAACTCAAATCCTGTGTAAGTGGAAGCAAATAAGATAAAGATGGCACCAAACAGTTTCATACACCATCACCCTTTACTATTTTCAATAAGCGACTTTTCAGCGGACGTTTTCATGAAATTATAGTGCTCATCGTAGATAGCCTGAAGTGTTCCAGGACCTCGGCTGTTCGATAGCACAACATACCTTTTGAATACATGAAGTTTCATTAAAGCTTGCAAAGTGGGACGCTTCATTAAATCGTCAATGTCATAGCCATGAACAGTCATAATGACACGAACGCCAGCATTAACCGCTTCAAGTACGGCCTTACAATCTTCTTCACTTCCCACTTCATCCACGATCAGCACATCGGGGCTCATGGAGCGAATCATCATCATCATGCCTTCAGCTTTCGGACAGCTATCTAATAAATCCATTCTAAATCCGAATGTATGCTGAGGAACCCCTTTAACAGCCCCAGCAATTTCTGATCGTTCATCTACAATTCCCACTTTAAACGGAGGAATCTTAGAGCGCTCTATGCCAGTACTTATTACTCTGGCTAAATCGCGAATCATGGTTGTTTTTCCTGTTTGAGGAGGTCCTATAATGACCGTACTTTGCCAATAGCGATTGTATAAAAAAGGAATAAGCTGATTCGAAATACCAATCTTTTGTTTAGCAATCCGGATATTAAAGGATGATACATCTCGAATCACACGAACCTGTCCATTTTCTGTTACAACTTTTCCCGCTAGCCCAACCCGGTGCCCGCCTTCAATGGTGACATATCCTTTTTTCAATTCTTCTTCAATCATATAAATCGAAAACTGGCTTAATTTATTTAAGATAAATAAAGCATCTTCTGCACTTGGAAGATACGATTCGAAATATGGCTGATTGTTGATTGTAAATTCGACAGGTCTTCCTATGCGCACTCGAATTTCTTCTAGTACATGAGAATGGTTTGTGACATAAAATTCAACAGTCTTTTTTAAATTAGGCGGAAAGATTGCAAGTATTTCGTTTAACATATTCATCCCCTCATATTTGAACTCACTTCAATGTATTATAAGCTTGACCATTTTATGCCTACCTTTTATTTAAAAACACCGATTAAAATAAAGAGCACTCCTACTACAATCATGATTAATTTCCCAAAAGATAATTGATCGGCTACGGACACTAAACCTATGGTAAAAGAACTCACCATTACAATCGGACCAACAAGCGCTAACATTCCATTAATCATTAACGCCTTTTTCACATCATTGTTTGTGACAATTAAAATAGCGGCAATAAACTCAATAAATGAAGAAATAAATCGAAGGCACGCCATCGTTAATACCGTACCGTTTAAATGATCCAACCACTGCTTCATAAGCCCCTCCTATACCTCTGCGTTGTTTAGTACAACCTATGCAAAATAAGGAAGAGTTAGCACAAAAAAACATACAAAAAAGGCAGAGAATGATTCTCTGCCTTTTTTGTATGTTTGCAGCTTGCTTACACGATCCAATTACGCGCGTGATACGTAGCTGCTGTCTGTTGTGTTGATAATTAATACGTCGCCTTCGTTTACGAAGAACGGAACGTTTACTGTTAAGCCAGTTTCTACAGTTGCCGGTTTTGTACCGCCAGAAGCTGTGTCACCTTTAATACCAGGTTCAGTTTCTGTTACTTTAAGCTCAACTGTGTTTGGAAGTTCAACACCTAATGTCTCACCTTGGTACATCATAATTGCTACTTCCATATTCTCTTTTAAGAATTTTAGCTCATATTCAATTGCACTTGCCGGAAGCTCTAATTGCTCATAAGACTGGTTGTCCATGAATACGTGCTGATCGCCGCTTGCATATAGATATTGCATTTTACGGTTATCAATTTGGGCTTTCCCTACTTTTTCACCTGCACGGAACGTTTTTTCTTGCACAGCTCCTGTACGAAGGTTACGTAGTTTTGAGCGAACGAATGCAGCGCCTTTACCAGGCTTTACGTGTTGGAAATCCATTACACGCCAAATACCTCCGTCTACTTCTACTGTCAAACCTGTACGAAAATCATTTACTGAAATCATGAAGAAATCCTCCTACATTTTATAAAATAATGAACTCTTTTGATGAGTGCGATAATGCCTCATTACCTTCTGCTGTGACGATCGTATCATCTTCAATACGAACGCCCCCTAAGTCTGGTATGTAAATACCTGGTTCAACGGTTACAATCATACCTGGCTGCAGTACATCTGTAGATTTCACAGAAAGTGATGGGCCTTCATGTACTTCTAACCCTACGCCGTGACCGGTCGAATGTCCAAAATACTGGCCGTATCCATGTTCTGTAATATAATCACGCGTTAGCGCATCTGCTTCTTTACCCGTCATACCTGCTTTGATGCCGCTCATTCCGTTAAGCTGCGCTTGCAGTACGACATTATAAATTTCTTTTAGCTTATCACTTACTTCACCGACGGCAAATGTTCGTGTGATATCTGAACAGTAACCATTATAGTATGCGCCAAAATCAAGCGTTACAAGTTCGCCTTTTTCAATGACTTTGTCAGAAGCAACACCATGGGGTAAAGCCCCGCGATGCCCTGAAGCAACAATTGTATCAAAAGATGAAGATGTTGCGCCTTGTTTTCTCATAAAGAACTCCAATTCATTAGATACTTGAAGCTCTGTTAAACCAGGACGAACAAAGGTTAAAATATGTTCATATGCTGCATCTGCTATTTTTGCAGCTTCCTTTAATATCTTAATCTCTGAGTCACTCTTTATCAAGCGTAAGTTTTCGATTGCGTGCGAGATTGGAACAAGTTCCGCGCCGATATGCTTATCAAATAATTGATGCTGTCCATATGTAACATAATTCTGTTCAAAACCAAGCTTTTTAATTCCAAATTGTTTCACTACATTCGCTACTTCTTCTACAATAGGACCCTTGTGCTGAACGATATCAAAACCTTCTGTTTGACTAGTTGCTTGTTCAACATAACGAAAATCTGTTACAAATGCCGCTTTGTCTTCAGAAATAATAACGACACCAGCAGATCCTGTGAAATTGGTCATATAGCGCCTGTTATATTCACTTGTAATTACAACACCGTCCACATTCAACTTTGAAAACTGTTCGCGTAGTTTTTCGATTTTCATTTTATTTCCCCCTTAATTGTAAAAGTGCCTGCAGGGCAAGCTCATATCCATATAAACCTAACCCGACAATTTGACCATGTGTAACAGGTGCCGTCACCGAATGGTGGCGAAACTCTTCACGCTTATGTACGTTCGAAATATGCACTTCAATAACAGGAACAGATATACTAGCAATCGCATCTCGAATGGCATAACTGTAGTGAGTAAAAGCACCAGGATTAATCATAATCCCATCAAATTTCTCATCCGCTTCATGAATCCAGTCGATAATTACACCTTCGTGATTAGACTGTACGCACTCAACTTCTATCCCATGGTCTCTGCCTGCTCGCTGAAGTTTCTCTTCAAGATTTTGAAGATTATCTGTCCCATATACCGCTGGTTCGCGTACGCCTAAACGATTTAAATTAGGACCGTTTATTACTAAAATCTTATTCATCTTAATTCAACACTCTCCCCTACTACGAACCCTTTATGCAGCTCACTCATGTGAATTTGCACTTTATTTTTCTTTTTAAATCATTATATAGAATATATTAGCATACGTTGGAACATTCACACTACTTATTCGCCGTTTGAAAATCTGTAGATTCATCTTTTGTTTGAAGCTCTGCAGCTTCAAAAGAAATGGAATATCCGATGAATACACCATATAAAATATAAATACAGAGGGATGAAATAATCGTGTTAGCTGGAAGCTCTCCAATTGTTTTTAAGTTGGGAAAGAGCGGATTCAAAACAACGAATACAATTGCCCACCATAATAAGCCGTAAGCAAAACCTATCCAAATTGTTTTAAACTTCTTTAATAGGACGTAGTATAACAACCCGACAACAATAGATAATACCCCTATAAGAAAAATACTGACGATAACACCTATTCCTTTATCCTTCCAATCACCTAATGCCCATGGATCTAAAAGCATATTTGGATTGATAACACTAAAGCTGAACAGATAATTTAAATAGCCAATAAAGCTCCAGAAAATCCCTCCAAAAAAGGAAATAAAGATGGCTTTAAATAAAAAAGACATTTCCTGTTTATGCGTAGGGTGGTTATCCTGTTTTTTTTCATGCTGTTCTTTAGGTTCTGACATATTAATCACCTCTTGATGTAGTATGAACTTTTTTCTCATTTCCTACTGACTCATTTCTAAGTTTTTACGTTTATTACTCTTCCTATACGCAAGAAGGGAGCCTGATATCAAAGAGACATTTTTAAACTACTTCGCACAGAGTTTCATAAACAAATTTTATAAGTGAAAGGAAAAAAATTCATAACAAGGGTGTGGAGATGAAAAATATTGGCTAAACTAGATAACATGCATCCGCCTAGAGGTTTATTTGATTTTGCTGTAGAATATAAAATACTAAGAAGTCTAGTCTAGTTAAGTTAGGTTGGTGCCTGAAATGTCTAAATTGCAAAAACCTGCGTATGGTGGTCAAGCCGTTATAGAAGGCGTCATGTTCGGTGGCAAACGTATGATGGTGACGGCTATTCGTCGCAAAGATCAATCTATTGATTATTTTCATTCAAAAAGAAAATCAAATTCCGTACTCACTGCTTTTAAAAAAATTCCTTTTTTACGAGGAATTGCTGCTATTGTTGAAGCCAGTGCAAACGGTACGCAGCACTTGAACTTTTCCTCTGAACGCTATGACGTGAACCCAGAAGATGATGCTCAAGTAGCAGAAGAACAACAAAAAGAGAAAAAAGAATCAAAACTATCTTTAATATTTGGCGTTGCAACTATTGGTGTAATATCCTTTCTTTTCGGGAAAGTACTATTTACATTGATTCCTGTGTTTTTAGCACAATTGACACGTCCTGTTTTCACTTCAAGTGTAGCTCAGGTTTTTATTGAAGGAGTATTTAAACTATTATTGCTCCTTGGCTATATTTATGTGATTTCACAAACGCCACTTATTAAACGGGTGTTTCAATATCATGGAGCAGAACACAAGGTCATTAATGCATATGAAAACAATGCTGAACTTACGGTAGAAGCCGTGCAAGCACAATCTCGACTTCATTATCGCTGCGGAAGTAGCTTTATCCTCTTTACCGTAGTTGTAGGAATGTTTGTCTACCTACTCGTTCCAACGGATCCTCTTTGGTTACGAATTGTGGATCGCCTTGCATTAATCCCAGTTGTCCTTGGTTTATCATTTGAAGTGCTACAGTTAACCAATAAAGTTCGTCATGTCCCTCTTCTTCGCTTTTTAGGTTATCCCGGTTTATGGCTTCAGCTTTTAACAACCAAAGAACCAAAAGATGATCAAGTTGAAGTTGCGATTGCTTCATTTAAAGAACTTTTACGCGTTGAAAATGAACTTTCTTCTACCACTGACGAACAAGTTGTCTAATCCACACCGTTTTGCTTTCTTTTTTTACTATTTTAGGAGGTGAACAAAATGAGACGTCCATTCGTGAAACCACTTGTATATGGTCTAATCGGGTTAGGAGTCATTGGCTTTGCATTTACGTTGATTACAGATCCAGCTGTTTTATTACGTCAAGCAGGTTATATTTTTCTGTTTATCATTTTGTTTTACTTAGTTTATCGGTTTATTCTCCGCCCTTCTCAGACAAAAGGTCAAGATAGAGGCTATGTGCGCGCAGTAAAACAATCAAAACTGCGTCAAAAAGAAAAAGAGCGAGGAAGCAACAAAGTTGATATGCATACGTACCGAAGCTCAAATAAGCGCCCGGTATCCAAATCAACGAAACCGCTAAAGAAAAAGAAAAACAACTCACACTTGACCGTCATCGAAGGTAAAAAAGGAAAAAAGAAAAATAGAGCATTCTTTTAAAAAAACAAGGAGAAAAACCTCCTTGTTTTTTTAATAGCACCATTTTTTCAAAAATGCCCTTGTACGCTTTTTGCCAAACGCAATCAGCTCTTCCTTCCGTTCTTCTGTGAGGGTAAATTCTGTCGCAAAAACTTGATTAACAGGTAAAAAGATAATATTTTTTTCGTGACGTTTTGAAATATGTCTTGCATCGTGCGCATCTTTCATCGTCTCAAAAAGCGCACTGAATAAACCAACGGCATTCTTAATTTTATTCCGTTCCCTTTCTTCGTCCTTCGGGCTCAGCTTCACCCCAATTACCGGTCGTTTCTTAAGACTTTTATCATCATCAAACAGAAAAATTGGAAAGTTGCTTAACACGCCCCCGTCGACTATTAAACTGCTTGGGGTAGATTTTAATTTAACCGGCTCAAAAAAATATGGAATGCTGCAGCTCATTCGAACGGCTCTTGCTACAGAAAAGCGATTCGGGTCGATTTGATATTTAGGCAAATCATCTGGAAGAACAAGCATCGTACTGTTGGTCAAATCTGAAGCAATAATACGCAGCGACTGATCAGGCAAATCAGCAAATGTACGAATTCCTCTGCTCCGCAATTTTTCAGCAATCCACTTTTCAAGCCTTTCTCCTTTATATAATCCCATTTTCCAATATAAAAACAGCCACTTTGTCAAGCTTGATGGTAAAAAAGACATTCTTTGATCTAAAAAAGACGATAACTCAATTTCATTCATCATTTCAACAATTTCTTCACTTGTATAACCGGCTGCTACAAATGCACAAATAATGGAACCCGCACTCGTTCCGGCTAACCGCCGAAAGATCAAGCCTTTTTCTTCTAGAGCTTGTAACGCGCCAATCAGTGCAAGCCCTTTAATACCGCCACCTGAAAACACTCCGTCGACGTACACAGCCTCTCCTCCAAACTACCCACTCTACATTTGTAGTCGACTCAGCAACAAGTTATGATAAAAAGAAAAAAAGCAGTGACGCTATTGGCCGCTGCTTTTTTCTTATAATTTTTGTTCTTCTTCATTTCGTTTTTGTACATTGCGAAGATCTTGAATACGGTTATGATTTTCTTCAAAGTATTGAACCAAATCTCCAATTCGATCAATGGAATTCCAGCTTAAATGATGTTCAATTCCTTCTACGTCATCATAAATATTTTTCTCATCTACGCCAATGATGCGCAGCAGCTGCTCTAAAAGCTCGTGGCGATAAACAAGACGTTTTCCAATCTTCTGCCCCTTAGCTGTTAAAACAAGGCCTCGATATTTTTCATAAATTAAGTACTCATCTTTGTCTAGCTTTTGAACCATCTTCGTTACAGATGAGGGGTGAACCGCCAATGCATCAGCAATATCAGACACTCGAGCGTATCCTTTATCTTCAA